>NZ_JAMYBV010000009.1:0-229482 GCF_024126635.1 Pseudomonas sp. VA159-2
ACATCAGCCCACATCGCTCGGGTCTTCCTGACTGGATTTCAGCGGATTCTACCGAAGACCTTGAAAGGGATGGCCGTAAGGGCGGAAAGGTGATTATGCGTCGACATCACAAATGAATGCGCATACAACTACCAAAACCAACCAACTAACCAACTAACCAACTAACCAACTAACCAACTAACCAACTAACCAAAACATGATCGCCAAAACCAAAACGCCAGGAACTTCCTGAAGCCCCTGGCGCCAGCCAGCATTTAGCCAAACGGCCGCAACCCCTGCCTCATCCCAAACAGAAACAACAACAAATCGTGATCCGGCTGCGCCCGCGCCTGGTCAGCCTTGGCCACCCGCGGCAGCGGGCACAACCCACCGACCTCGGCCTTGCTGAATACCGTAGGCCGAGGCTGCTCCCAGGCCGCCGCCGCCGCGGTGGTCACCGCCAACGCCGCCACCAGGAACAAAGCTCGAGCGATTTCTAGTTTCATTGCTCTAACCCTTTGACAGCGCTGCCAAACGCCATCTGGTAAAAATAGAGCAACGTCTGCCATTCCGCCTCATTGAACGACGAATGGCGGCGCAGTTGGCGCAAATCGTTATACGCCGCGCGCTGGCAACTGATCCGCCGCCGGCATTTCTCCAGGTCGAGCAACGCCACCTCGACCCGCGCCAGCTCCCCGTCGCCCGACACCTTGACGAACACATGCTTGCCGTACAGGCAGCCATGCTGCCAATGGCCCAGGTGCATACGCGCTAGATTGTCCGCCAGGTCCTTGAGCATGCGCTCGTGAACCGCCTGCGGATATCGATCGCGAGCGCCCTCGGCATGCCAGGTATCAAGGTCGACGAAACCCTCGAGCGCCTCGCTCACCAGCAATGCGCGCCATTGATGATCAGCATCGCGCTCGGCGCCGGCGTAAACGATGCGCGGCACCCTCACACCCAACTGCTCGAAGCTGTTCAATGCATCCAGTTCACGCAACACCGTGGGCCGGCCGAACGGGTGCAGCAGGCTGCGATAGATATGCCCGACCTGACGCTTGGCATACAGCATATGGCCGCGCTCATCGCTCAGGCGCTGTACACCACTCTCGCCACCGCGGCGCTGGTTAGGCTCCTCGACCCACTCCCCCTGCTGCTGCCAGTAATACTCGAACTGCCTGGATTCTTTCTGGGCTACCGCCATCAATTTCTACCCCTTGCGCAATACATACACTCGCCACATGGCATAGAACGGCAGGAAGTCGAGACGTTCCTGAATCCTGAAGCCAGCAGAGGAAAATTCTTCTTCAACTGTAGCCGCTGGTAACACAAACCGGTTCTGGTAGCTGTCCTGCGCTGCCCCGGCACCACGGCGAACCTCCAGCTTGCGACGTCGCCAAGCCTTGAAATTACCATCCACCCACAATGAAAGAATCACACTGTCACGGCTAACTCTTTGAAATTCTGAAAGAATTTTTTTCCGATGCGCGGGGTCACCAATGTGATGGAACAGCCGCATGCAAAAAATGCTGTCCACCGCGTTATCCGGCAGGTCAATCGCGAAGGCAGAAGTTTGCAAAGGGCGTACCCGCGCCACCACCTCTGGCGGTTGTGCCGCACAGGCTGTCTCGATCATCGCGGCAGAATTGTCCGCGCCAATGATTACCCGGTTGGGCTTTTCCGCCAGCAGCGGCCAAAAACGCCCGGCACCACAGGGCAGGTCGAGCACCAGGCCCGGTTCGCCGACAAGCGCCAGGGCACGCCGGGCCAATTGCTCGTCGCGCTGGTGGGAAAGGCGACGGGCCAGGCCATCCTGGTGCTTGAGGAAGTACTCACGGGCATGGTCCCGGTCGTATTTCTCCGAGAACGCAAGTTTGATGGGGCTACGCATTGAACATCTCCTGACTCCAGTGCGCCCCACCTTAGGCAGGCAAGCGTTGGTGTCAGGTCATGTCGATGTGAAAAATCTGTCAGAACAAGCCGCAGATGTTACCGAACGTTAATCCGGATCCAAGATGCCGTCACGCCCTTCGCTGTCCTGCACCACCGGCTTGCCTTGGCTCAGGTCTACCTGGAAGCGGCAGCCATGGGGCAGCGTCGCGGTGAGGGTCACTCGCCAGCCCTGGTCGTCACAGATCCGCTGCACCAGCGACAGGCCAAGGCCCAGGCCTTCGCCACGGCGCTCGTCACCGCGCACGAAGGGCCGGAACATGGCCTCGCGCTGTTCCTCGGGAATACCCACGCCGCTGTCCTCGACACTGAAACCATTGGCCTCCAGGCTCAGGCGGATGTAACCACCGTCGGTATAGTGGGCGGCGTTGCGCAGCAGGTTGCCCATCACCGATTGCAGGAAGGTGGCGTTGTACAACACCGGGCTGGCATTCGCTCGACCGTCGTAGTGCAGCACCAGCCCCTTCTGTTCGATGGTGTCGCGCCACACGCCGATCAAATCGTCGCCCACCTCGCGCAGGGTTGCCCGCGAGGCCACCGCGCCCTCGTCGCGCTGGGCCCGTGCCAGCATCAGGAAGGTCTTGACCAGCTCGCGCATCTCCTCGGTCGCCCGGGCAATCCGCTCGACCTGGCTACGCGCGCGGCGCTCGAGGTTGGGGTTCTCCATCAACAGCTCGCACGAGGTGGCCAGCACCATCAAGGGCGTGCGCAGTTCGTGGCTGACGTCGCTGGTGAACAGGCGCTCGCGGGTCAGGGCATCACGCAGGCGCCCTAAGGTATCGTCGAAGGCCACCGCCAGCTGGCCAACCTCGTCGGCGGCGTAGTCCGGCGCCAGCGGCGGCGCCAGGCCCAGCAACTGGTCGCGATGGCGCACCTGGCGCGCCAGGCGAATCACCGGTGCCATCACCCGCCGCGCCAGCAACCATCCGAGGATCACCGCCAGGGCCAGGCTGAGCACGAAGCCCACCACCACCACGGCGAACAGCACCCGCTCGCGCTCCTCGAAGTCGCTCTGGTCTTGCAACAGCACATAGCGCCGGCCATCGACGATCTCGACCATGGCGTGGTACGACAGCTGGTCGCGGAACACCTCGTGAAAACCGACGTCCAGGTGGCGCAGGTCCTTGGGCAGTTCGAAGTCGTCGCGCCCGCCGCTGAAGTAGAACAGCTGGTCGGGGCGCGGCCGGTGGCTCCAGTCGCTGACGCTGTCCATGCGCAGCAGGCGCTGCAGGTCACCGCCCAGTACCGACGAAATCAGGCGCTCCTCGACCAGGTGCACCGTGGCGACGATGCCGAAGGCGAAGGCCCCGGCGACCAGCGCGCTCATCAGCGCAAAGGCGATGATGATGCGCTGGGCAAGGCTCTGTCTAAACTCCATCGCGGCCCTCGGCGAGGCGATAGCCGACGCCATGGACGGTATGCAGCAAGGGCTTTTCGAACGGCTTGTCGATCACCTGGCGCAACTGGTGGACATGGCTGCGCAGGCTGTCGCTGTCCGGGCAGTCGTCGCCCCACAGGGCCTCTTCCAACACTTCGCGGCGCAGCACGTGGGGGCTTTTCTGCATCAACACGGCAAGCAGCTTGAGGCCGACCGGGTTGAGTTTGAGCAGGCGGCCCTGGCGGGTGACTTCCAGGGTATCGAGGTCGTAGCTCAGGTCGGCGACCTGCAGCGTGCGCCGCCCGCCGCCCTGGGCCCGGCGCAGCACCGCTTCGATGCGCGCGGCCAGCTCCGAGAGCGCGAATGGCTTGAGCAGGTAGTCGTCAGCCCCGGAACGGAAGCCCTGCAGACGGTCATCCAGTTGGTCGCGGGCGGTGAGCATGATCACCGGGGTATCGCGACGGGCGTCCTCGCGCAGGCGCTTGCACAGCGTGTAGCCATCGATGCCCGGGAGCATGATGTCGAGCACGATCAGGTCGTAGTGCTCGGTAGCGGCCAGGTGCAGGCCGGACAGGCCGTCCTGGGCACAATCGACGGTATAGCCCTTCATGCCGAGATAATCGGCCAGGTTGGCGAGGATATCGCGGTTGTCTTCAACCAAAAGAATGCGCATCGGGGTCTCCTGTGCGGCGCTTCGCAGGGCGCGGCAGGCGCAGCTTACGACCATCGCCCGCGGGGTGCCAGCCCTGCGCCGAATTCAGCGTACTTGACAGATTTTTCACTGATCCTTCACGGACACAGGATAGCGGGCGCACGACAATGCCCGGTCATTTTCACACCCTCCCCTCATCCACTGGAGTCACCATGCAGGCATCTGTCCGCCCTCGCCCGATCAATCCGTGGCTGTACCTGGGCATCCCTTTCGTCACCGTCGTGGCGTTGGTTCTGCTGGAATGGACCTCGCTGGACATGGACCTGGCCAAGCTGTTCTACGACCCGCTGGCCGGCGAGTTCATCGGCCGCCACAGCTACCTGCTGGAAACCATCCTGCATGACCGGGTCAAGCAAGGCGTGATCCTGCTCGGCGTGCTGAGCATCGGCGCCTTCGCCTTGAGTTTCCTGTGGTCAGGGTTGTTCAGCTGGCGCCGCGAGCTGGGCTGCCTGGTGCTGGCCCTGGCGCTGTCCACCGCCTTCGTCACCCCGCTCAAGCAGCTGACCCAGGTGCAATGCCCGTGGAGCCTGACTCAGTTCGGCGGCAAGGAAACCTACAGCAAGTTGCTCGAGCCACGGCCACCTACCGACAAACCGGGGCTGTGCTGGCCCGGTGGCCATGCGACGACCGGGTTCTGCCTGTTCGCGCTGTTCTTCGTGCTGCGCGACCGCAAGCCGCGGCTGGCGCGGGCAGCGTTGTTGCTGGCGTTTGTCGCAGGTTCAGTGTTGTCGTTGGGACGGATGATGCAAGGGGCGCACTTCTTGTCGCACAACGTGTGGACGGCGGTGTTCTGCTGGTTGATCGGCCTGGGGTCGTATTACCTGGTGCTGTATCGCCGGGCAAGACAAGACGCCCCAGTACCTCAAGGCAGCGCGGTGTAGCGGATGCCTGTGCGCTTGCGTTGCCTGCTTCGCCAGCAAGGCTGGCTACGCTGGGGCGTTTAGCGGCAACGCCAAGCCGTTGCGCGATGCTACAAACGAAAAAGCCCCGGCTCTCGCGAGCCGGGGCTTTTTCAGGGTACAGGCTGGCTTACATCATGCCGCCCATGCCACCCATGCCGCCCATGTCAGGCATGCCACCAGCAGCTGGCTTGTCTTCCGGCAGGTCGGCAACCATCGCTTCGGTGGTGATCATCAGACCGCCGATCGAAGCAGCCGCTTGCAGGGCCGAACGGGTGACCTTGGCTGGGTCCAGGATACCCATCTCGATCATGTCGCCGTATTCGCCGGTAGCGGCGTTGTAGCCGTAGTTGCCCGAACCTTGCTTGACCTTGTCAGCGACAACGCTTGGCTCGTCGCCGGCGTTGGCAGTGATCTGGCGCAGCGGGGCTTCGACAGCGCGACGCAGCAGGGCGATACCGACGTTCTGGTCTTCGTTGTCGCCTTTGAGGTCGGCAATAGCGGCCAGGGCGCGAACCAGGGCAACACCACCGCCAGGCACCACGCCTTCTTCGACGGCTGCACGGGTAGCGTGCAGGGCGTCTTCAACGCGGGCCTTCTTCTCTTTCATTTCAACTTCGGTGCCGGCACCGACCTTGATCACGGCAACACCGCCAGCCAGCTTGGCCAGGCGCTCTTGCAGCTTCTCGCGGTCGTAGTCCGAGGAAGTCTCTTCGATCTGGGCACGGATCTGCTTGACGCGTGCTTCGATGTCGGCGTCGACGCCAGCACCGTCGATGATGGTGGTGTTTTCCTTGGACAGGATGACGCGCTTGGCGTTACCCAGGTGCTCCAGGGTGGTGGTTTCCAGGGTCAGGCCGATTTCTTCGGAGATGACCTGGCCGCCGGTCAGGACAGCGATGTCCTGCAGCATGGCCTTGCGGCGGTCGCCGAAGCCCGGGGCCTTGACCGCGGCAACCTTGACGATGCCGCGCATGTTGTTGACCACCAGGGTCGCCAGGGCTTCGCCTTCGACGTCTTCAGCCACGATCAGCAGCGGACGGCCAGACTTGGCAACCGCTTCCAGCACCGGCAGCAGTTCGCGGATGTTGGAGATCTTCTTGTCGACCAGCAGCAGCAGCGGGCCTTCCAGCTCGGCAACCATGGTGTCCGGCTTGTTGACGAAGTACGGCGACAGGTAGCCACGGTCGAACTGCATGCCTTCGACGACCGACAGTTCGTTTTCCAGGCCCGAGCCTTCTTCGACGGTGATCACGCCTTCTTTACCGACTTTTTCCATGGCTTCGGCGATGATTTCACCGATGGAGTTGTCGGAGTTGGCGGAGATGGTACCTACCTGAGCGATGGCCTTGGAGTCGGCGCATGGCTTGGACAGGTTCTTCAGCTCGGCGACGACGGCGGCGGTGGCCTTGTCGATGCCGCGCTTGAGGTCCATTGGGTTCATGCCGGCAGCGACGGCTTTCAGGCCTTCGTTGACGATGGCCTGGGCCAGGACGGTAGCGGTGGTGGTGCCGTCACCGGCAGCGTCGTTGGCCTTGGAAGCGACTTCCTTGACCAGCTGGGCGCCCATGTTTTCGAAGGCGTCCTTGAGCTCGATTTCCTTGGCGACGGAAACGCCGTCCTTGGTGATGGTCGGCGCGCCGAAGCTCTTGGCCAGCACCACGTTACGGCCTTTCGGGCCCAGGGTCGCTTTTACTGCGTCAGCCAGAACGTTGACACCAACCAGCATTTTCTTACGAGCGGAATCGCCGAATTTTACGTCTTTAGCAGCCATGATCGTTTAATCCTTGAAAAATCTTTGGAGTAACGGGAAGTCGGGGAAATCAGCCTTCGATAACGGCGAGGATTTCGTTCTCGGCCATGACCAGCAGGTCTTCGCCATCGACTTTCACGGTGTTGCTGCCCGAGTAAGGGCCGAAAACCACTTTGTCACCCACTTTGACGGCCAGCGCGCGCACTTCGCCGTTGTCCAGGATGCGACCCGTGCCGACGGCGACGACTTCGCCGCGGTTCGGCTTTTCAGCGGCCGAGCCCGGCAGGACGATACCGCCAGCGGTTTTCGATTCTTCTTCGCTGCGACGGATGACGACGCGGTCATGCAGAGGACGAAGCTTCATTGTCGATCTCTCCTAAAGTGTGGTTTTCATCGGCCGGTGTCGACACCGGCGGGTTGAGGCAATCCGGCGTTGCCGGGAGTGGCCCGCCACGGGCGAACCACTTGAGTCATGTCTGGTGTCGCCACCAGAAACCTTGCGGTGACCACATACATGAGGCCGACAAAATTGATTACAAGGCTTGATAGGGAAATTTTTTCGTTCGGCCGCACTGCCGACAAAAAGCGGGGCCGCTTGGCGGCCCCTGAGGTGTCATTTATCGCGACGTTCGTACTCGCCCTCGATCACGTTCGGACGGTGGCCGCCCTCACGTGGCCGGGCCTGCGACGGATCATCCTGGAATGCCCGCTGGCGCAGGGCCTGCTCCTCGGCGCGACGACGCATCTTCGTGGCCACCAGGCGGCGGGTGAACGGCAGCAGGCAAAGCAGGCCCAGCACATCGCTGATAAAGCCCGGCAACAACAGCAAGCCACCACCGACCGCCAGCATCAGGCCCTGGAACATGTCCTCGGCGGGCAATTCGCCACGCTGCAGGCTCTCGCGGGCACGCAGGGCGGTGGCCAGGCCCGCCACGCGCATCACCAGCACACCCAGGGCGGAACCGGCGATGATCAGCAACAGCGCTGGGAAAAAACCAATGGCGGCGCTGACCTTGACGAAGACGAACAGCTCCAGCACAGGGAAGAGTAGAAACAGCAGTAGAAAAGCACGCATCAAGCATTCCTCGATGGAAGAGAATCTTCCTGTAAGACCATCAAATGGATGCCCTGCTGCCGCTTTTCAACCCTCGACCGCCACCGCCACCGGCCACTGGTCGGCGCGGGCCAGCAGTACCAAGGCCTCGCGGACTTGTGTCGGGGTATTGCAAGTTTCTGGAAACGCCAGCCAGTGGACCCCCTGGCCGATGCGCAGGTGCATGCCTTCGCTGTCGATGCCGACCATCTCGGCTGGCGCACTGCGTGGCAGGCCGCTCAGCTCGACATAATGAGCGATGGCATTGGCGTGGTCGCTGTTCATGTGCGCGATCATGCTGGCCTCGGCGGAGCCGGCAAACGGATTGCCCAGGGTCACCTGGTCGAGCCAGTGGATCGCGCCGAACCCGCCGATGTAGCGGTGACGCACCGGTTGCAGCACCCAGAAGTCGAAATCGTGGGCCTTGTGGTAATTCGCCGACTCGGGGAAGTAGCGGTAGTAGCGCGCCGCGGCCGCTTCGATGGCCGCCTCGTCGCTGAGCTTGTGGGCCTCGGCCATCACCGTCAGGCGCCCGACGGCCTGCACATCCTCTGCTTCGCGCTCGCCCACCAGCATCGAGCACTTGGGGTCCTTGAGCAGGTTGTGGGTGTGCTGGGCGATGCGGCTGATGAGGATCAGCGGATGGCCCTCGGCATCCAGGCAGTAGGGCACCACCGAGCCAAAAGGGAAGCCGGGCATCGACTTGGAATGGGTCGAGAGGACGCCGCGGTACTCCTTGAGCAGCAGTTCCCGGGCGGGACGAAGGGCGTTGGTACTCACGGGCGTGGGCTCCTGGCGGCAGACTGGATGAGTGACAAGATAAGCATTATCACCCGCCGCTGCCAGGCTCACCTATGGGATCTACGCACATCCTTGTAGGAGCGGCCTTGTGTCGCGAAAGGGCTGCGCAGCAGCCCCAGGATCTCAGCGACGAGGCAGCCATCGCCGGGGCCGCCTTGCGGCCCTATCGCGACACAAGGCCGCTCCTACAAAGAGCATGCACAGTGTTTTACCGGCTCGCCTTACCAGGTTACCCCGAACCCGGCGGTATACCGCGTCTTGTCCAGGTCGCTGTCACGCGTGCCCCTGATCACGTCCTTCTCGGCCTTGAGGTTCAACGAGGCCCATTCGGTCACCTTGTAGCGCAGCCCCATCTCGGCATCCAGCGAGTAGTCGGCGACACCGCCGAACGGCTTGCCGAACTCGCCATTGGTGAAGAACTCGACCTTCTTGCCGATCAGGTAGCGGTTGTAATCCCACTTCACCGCGGCGGAATAGAAATTGTCCTTGCCACCATCGCGGTATTCGAAATCGGTACGGTTGATCAGCGAGCCCAGGGAGAACGCGCCCAGCTCGTCATCCCAGAACTGATAACCCGGGCCGGTACCGACGGTGCGCTGGCGGGCCAGGTCCTCGATATGGTCGCGCTTGTACTCCAGGCGCCCCTGCCAGAACCACTTCTCGGTGATGAAACGGTCCAGAGCGTACTCGGCGCTCCAGTTGTTGGTGGTGGTGACGTCGTCCTTGGTCTCGCGGTTGTACTCGCCTTCGGCGTTGTGCCGCCAGCGCCCGTGGCGGGCGGTGGTCTTGAAGCTGACGTCATAGTCGTCGGTATCGTTCTCGGCGCGCTTGTAGTCCATCGCCACATCGACATTGCCTTTCCACAGAAAGTCCTCCAGCAGCGGCCGCGGCTTCATGATCTGCTCGATGCTGGCCAACTCGACGGTCTTCGGCGCCTCGCCGTTGGCCAGGGTCACCTTGCCCGGCTCGGCGGCCTTGAGCGACTTGGCCTTTTCGCCACTGTAGGCATCCTGCTTGACCAGCAGCTCCTGGTCGCTCTCCAGGGTCTGCACCTGCTTCCAGTCCAGGGCGATGGAGCCACCGTACGGGGTTTCCAACAGCAACTTGCCACCATCGAAGACTTTGATCTTGCCGCTCAGGCGGTCACCGTTCTTCATCCACACGGTGTCGGCGAACGCCGGGGCGCACAGGGAAACGGCAACGAGGCATAGCAGGGTTCTAGAATACATAAATGCAATACGGGTTCGATTCGACGAAAAAGCCGGGCATTATCCAGATACCCCGGCCCTGAGCAAGGACAGACCCACCCCATGCCGATGAGTTCCACTCGCATTTACCCAAACCGCCTGTCCGGTTTCATCCACAGGCCAGGGGCGCCGTGATGCCCACGCCGCACGCACCGCCGCCAGAAGACGCACAGGCCCGACGAATGGCGCTGTACTCGGTGCTGGGCCAGGTCCCCAGCGGCAAGGTGGTGAGCTACGGCCAACTGGCCGAGCTGGCCGGCCTTGGCCGCGCAGCGCGCTGGGTTGGCCGCACCTTGGGACAACTGCCTGGCGACACCCGCCTGCCCTGGCACCGCGTGCTCGGTGCCGGTGGCCGGCTGAGCCTGGCCTTGGGCACCCCCTCGGGCGACGAACAGCGTGCCCGCCTGCGCGCAGAAGGCGTGAATGTGGCCAATAATCGTGTGGATATGGCGCGCCATGGCTGGCGCCCGATGGAGCACAGCGGTTAGAGTGCGCGCTTTGTTTTCGCAAACCTTGAGGCAGATGTTGGCCCATGCCCCGTAAAACCTGGCGCGCTGCGCTCGCTGCCTATGCCAGCCCGTCAACCCTGGTGCTTTTGCTGCTCGGATTCGCCGCCGGCATGCCGTACATGCTGGTGTTCTCGACCCTCTCGGTGTGGCTGCGCGAGGCGGGTGTGGCGCGTGAAACCATCGGTTATGCCAGCCTGATCGGCCTGGCGTACGCCTTCAAGTGGGTGTGGTCGCCGCTGCTCGACCAGTGGCGCCTGCCGCTGCTGGGCGGCATGGGCCGGCGCCGCTCCTGGTTGCTGCTGTCGCAAGTGCTGGTGGTACTCGGGCTGATCGGCATGGGCTTCTGCGACCCGCAAAAGCACCTGTCGTGGCTGATCGCCCTGGCGGTGCTGGTGGCCTTCGCCTCGGCGACCCAGGATATCGCCGTCGACGCCTACCGCCTGGAGATCGCCGACGATCAGCGCCAGGCCGCCCTGGCCGCCAGCTACATGGCCGGTTACCGGGTCGCCGCCCTGCTCGCCACAGCCGGTGCACTGTTCTTTGCCGAATGGTTCGGTTCCACCGGTTTCAGCTACCTGCATGAAGCCTGGACCGGCACCTACGTGCTGTTTGGCGTGTTGATGCTGCCCGCCGTGTTCACCACCCTGGTGATGCGCGAACCGCCAGTGCCCCTGCGCACCCAACTGTCGGCCGCCCGCTACGGGCTGACGCACCAGCTGGCCTCGGTGTTCGTGCTGATCATCCTGCTGGTGTCGGTACCGGCCAGCTTCACCCAGATGTTCAACACCGACTGGGCCAGCGTGGTCTTCGGCGACGCGACCATGCTCGACCTGCTGCTGGAGGATCGCGCCTTCCTGCGCCTGATCCTCTACGTGCTGCTGACCTGGGCCTGCCTGTCGTCCCTGGGCCGTCGCGGCCTGGCGCCGGTGCTGACGCCGGTCAACGACTTCATCATGCGCTACCGCTGGCAGGCCCTGCTGCTGCTCGGGCTGATCGCCACCTACCGGATGTCCGACACGGTGATGGGGGTGATGGCCAACGTGTTCTACATCGACATGGGCTTCACCAAGGACCAGATCGCCAGCGTCAGCAAGATCTTCGGCCTGATCATGACCCTGGTCGGCGCCGGCGCCGGCGGCCTGCTGATCGTGCGCTTCGGTATTTTGCCGATCCTGTTCATCGGCGGCGCGGCCTCGGCGGCC
Source organism: Pseudomonas sp. VA159-2 (assembly GCF_024126635.1). Classification (NCBI taxonomy): domain Bacteria; kingdom Pseudomonadati; phylum Pseudomonadota; class Gammaproteobacteria; order Pseudomonadales; family Pseudomonadaceae; genus Pseudomonas; species Pseudomonas sp. VA159-2. The sequence continues at coordinate 11,524 of NZ_JAMYBV010000009.1, forward strand.
ACCAACATCCTGTTCCTGATGCTGGCCGACATGGGACCGAACCTGGAAATGCTGGTGGTGACCATTTCCCTGGACAACTTCAGCTCAGGCCTGGCCACCTCGGCATTCGTCGCCTACCTGTCGAGCCTGACCAACCTGAAGTTCTCGGCCACCCAATACGCCCTGCTCAGCTCGATCATGCTGCTGTTGCCGCGCCTGATCGGCGGCTACTCAGGGGTGATGGTGGAAAAGTTCGGCTATCACGATTTCTTCCTGATCACCGCCCTGCTGGGCGTGCCGACATTGATCCTGATCGCCCTGCACTGGCGCCAGGAGGCCGGCCGGGGAAAGCCGGTGCCGGTGCAGAGCCCGGCGGCTGAAACCCATTAAGCCATCGCCGGCCTCATCGCGGGGCAAGCCCGCTGCCACCCACACCTCCTGTGGACGCTGGGTGGCAGCAGTCTTGCCATGCTAACCTGCAACCACCCCTTCCCCGGAACGACCACCCACCACGAACCACAGCGGCAACAGCGCCAGCGCCCCGGCCACACCTGCGGCGACGGCAAAGTGCAGCAGGCTCGCGCCGGCGCCCAGCATCGCCAGCACCACGCCACCCAGCCCCAGCAACGCGATGGTGATCATGCCCAGCATGGCCGATACCAGGCCCTTGCTCTGTTCGCTGGAGAACAACGTCATGCGGTACAGCACGGCGTTGGCCACGCCCAGGCCCAGGGCATACAGCGACATGCCGGCCACCACGCTGGGCACCGACGACCAGCACCAAGTGGCCAGGACCATCAGCCCCAAGCCTGCCAGGTACGGCCATAACGCGCCGCGTACCAGTGCCGGCAACGGATAGCGATCGGCGATGCGGTTGATGATCAGGTTGCCGAGGATCAGCCCGGCGAATACGGGCAACTGCCACAACGCGTAGTCCATCGTGCTCAGGCCTTCGTCGTGGATCAGCAGCACCGGCGACAGGCCGATCCAGCCAATCAGCGGCAGCCCCACCAACCCCAGCGCCGCGCTGCCGGCAACGAAACGCCGGTTACCCAGCAAACGCGCATAACCGGCCAGCAGCGGCATCAGCTGAATCGGCGTGAACGGCAGGCGCGAGCCATCGCGGCGCTCCACGCCGAGGGTCTCCGGCATCAGGCGGTACAGCAGCACCCAGCACAGCACAGCGCCCAGGGCGAAGGCGACGAACAGCCAGCGCCAGTCCAGCCATTGCAGCATCAGGGTCCCCACCAGCGGGCCGAGCAACGGCGACAGCAGCGCGATATTGGCCAGCAGGGCCATCATGCGCACGGCGTCGGCCTCGCTGAAGGCTTCGTTGAGCGCCGGATAGCTGACCGTGACCACAAAGCCCAGGCCGATGCCTTGCAGCAGGCGCAGCAGGTTGAACAGGCCGATGTCCTGGACCCAGAACGTCGCCAGGCAGGCCAGGCCGAAGAACAGGCAACCCACCAGCAACATCGGGCGCCGGCCGAAACGATCGGCCAGGGGGCCGATCAGCCATTGCAGCACCACGCCACCGAGCAGGTACAGGTTCAGTGCGTGGGGGATGTATTCGGGGCTGGCCTGCAGGTCACCGACCACCACCGGCATGGCGGGCATCACGGCGTCACTGGCCAGGTAGGTCAGCAGTTCGAACAGCGCCAGGGTCAAGCCGAACAGCAAGGCGCGCAGGGGGGTGATATACAACAGAGGTTTCATGGCGGACATCAGGTATCGAGGGCGGGGTCAGGCTATATGCCAGATTTGGCAGTGCCTGTGCTGTGAACAAGTGTAAGGGCAGGAAAAGCAACATGGGGTAAGCCCATCCCCACAAGGTTGTAGGAACAGACTTACCCCACGTTGAACAGCGAGGGTGAAGGCGCGGCTTACTGCACCGCGTTCTCCTGCACCACGCGGATGACCCGCTGCGGGAACGGGATATCGATCCCTTCCGCCCTCAGGCGATCACGGGCATGCTCGTTGAGCATGAACAGCACATCCCAGTAGTCCGCGGTCTTGGTCCAAAGACGCAGCGACACGGTGATCGAGCTGTCGCCCAGGGTCGAGATCACCGCCTGCGGCGCCGGGTCCTGCAGCACCCGCGGGTCTTGCGCCAGCTCCAGCAACACGTTGCGCGCCTTCTGCAGGTCGGCGTCGTAGTCCACGCCCACGTCGAACACCACCTTGCGGGTCGGCTGGCGGTTGGTGTTGGTGATGATGCCGTTGGACAGGCTGCCATTGGGCATGATCACGGTCTTGTTGTCACCGGTACGCACCACGGTGTGGAAGATCTGGATGCTGTCCACGGTACCGCTGATGCCCTGGGCTTCGATCCAGTCACCGATACGGAACGGGCGGAACATCAGGATCAGCACGCCACCGGCAAAGTTGGCCAGGCTGCCCTGCAAGGCCAGGCCGATGGCCAGCGTGGCACCACCGATGGCGGCGACGAACGAGGTGGTTTCGATACCGATCATCGACGCCACGCTGACCATCAGCAGAATCTTCAGCACGATGTTTGCCAGGGTGCTGATGAACCCCTGCAGCGCCGCATCGGCACGCAGCCCCACCAGCTTGCCCAGCCGGGCACTGAGCTTGTTGATGATCCACCAGCCGATGGCCAGTGTCAGCAGCGCCAGCAACAGGCGGCTGCCGTATTCCATGATCAACGGAATCCAGGTTTGCGATTGGCGGACCAGCTGATCGACTTCAGCGTTCAAATCCATGTTCATCTCCTGATGCCGAACGGCAAGTGCACAGTAAAGCAGGCCGCTGAACCCTCAGCGGCCACGGGCCCCGATGGACATCAGTAGGCCATCAAGGTTCCAACGCCGTGATCAGTCGCGGAAGTTGTTGAACTGCAGCGGCATGTCGAATTCCTTGGTGCGCAGCAAGGCAATGGCTTCCTGCAAGTCGTCGCGCTTCTTGCCGGTCACGCGCACCTGCTCGCCCTGGATGGCGGCCTGGACCTTGAGCTTGCCATCCTTGATGGTGGCGACGATTTTCTTGGCCAGGTCCTTGTCGATACCCTCGCGGAACTTGGCTTCCTGCTTCTTTTCCTTGCCCGAGGCGTAGGGGTCCTTGGTTTCCAGGCATTTAACGTCGATCTTGCGCTTGACCAGCGCCAGGCGCAGGATTTCCAGCATCGCCTCGAGCTGGAACTCCTCCTCGGCGGTCAGCAGCACGGTCTGCTCCTTGTCCTTGAACTCGAAGGTGCCCTTGCCCTTCAAGTCGTAACGGCGGTCGAGGTCCTTGATGGCATTGTCGACGGCGTTCTGCACTTCGTGCTTGTCCAGTTCCGATACCACGTCGAACGAAGGCATGGTTGATCTCCAGAAAAAAAAGCGCGCTCGGCCTGAAGATGGAGCGCGTCGGGTTTGATGGTTAAAATGCGGACTCATTATAACGGGTTGCGAAACGCAGATGAGCAGCACCTGGCATATTCTCGGCGCCGGTAGCCTCGGCAGCCTCTGGGCCTGCCGGCTGGCCCGCGCCGGCAAACCGGTACGTCTGATCCTGCGCGACCCGCAGCGCCTGGCCGCCTACCAGCGCGGCGGCGGGCTGACCCTGGTCGAGCACGATGGCCAGCGCCACTATGCGATCCCTGCCGAGACCGCCAGTGCCCCCGGCCCGATCCACCGCCTGCTGGTGGCCTGCAAGGCCTACGATGCCGCCCCCGCCGTGGCGCAGCTGGCGCCGCGCCTGGCCCAGGGCGGCGAACTGGTGCTGTTGCAAAACGGCCTGGGCAGCCAGGATGAAGTCGCCGAACAGGTGCCCCACGCCCGCTGCGTGTTCGCCTCCAGCACCGAAGGCGCCTTCCGCGAGGACGACTGGCAGGTGCGCTTCGCCGGCCACGGCTTCAATTGGCTGGGCGACCCAGGCAACCCCAGCGTGCCGCACTGGTTCGACGACCTGCTCGATGCCGGCATCCCCGGCCAATGGACGCCGGACATCGCCACCCGGTTGTGGCGCAAGCTGGCGCTGAACTGCGCGATCAACCCGCTGACCGTGCTTCACGGCTGCCACAACGGCGGCTTGCTCGGCCACCTGGGCGAGGTCGACCAACTGTGCGACGAGCTCGCCGGCCTGCTGCGACGTTGCGGCCAGCCCGAGGCTGCCGAGGGCCTGCACGAAGACGTGCAACGGGTGATCGTCGCCACCGCGGCCAACTACTCTTCGATGTACCAGGACGTTCGCCATGGCCGGCGCACCGAGGTCCACTACCTGCTCGGCCATGCCTGCCGCAGTGCCGCCCGCCATGGCGCCGCGGTGCCACAGCTGGAACGCCTGTTGCGGCGCCTGGTCGATAACCTCGAGGCGCGCGGCCTGCGCAGCGACTGACGCCCCCATCCACCGATTATGGACACGCCCTGACCCATGACCCTGCGCCAACGCCTGGAAAACCTCCCGGTCGGGCAAAAGCTGCTGGCGGCCCTGCTGGTGCTGCTGGTGACCATCCTGCTGGTGGCCAACCTGGCGTTCATCAGCGCCGCCTACTGGATCACCCAGGAAAGCATGGCGCCCCAGGCCCTGCAGACCATCGGCAAGCTGGTGGCCAACCCGCAACTGTCGGCCCGCGCCGGCGAATCGCCCGACACCGCCACGGCGCTGCTCAAGGAGCTCGACAGCTACACGCCGTTGCGCGCCGCGGCCATCTACGGCGGCGACGGGCGCCTGCTGGCGCAGTTGCAGCACGGCGAGGCGCTGACCCTGCCCAAGCGCTTTCGCAACATCGACGGCTGGCGCCTCATGGAGTTTCGCAGCACCCAGCTGATCCGCCTGCCACGCAACGCCAACCCGCCTGCGCACCTGCTACTGGTGGCCAGCAGCGAGCTGCCCACCGCGTTCTATACCGGCACGCTGTCGGCCAGCCTGGCGATCCTGGTGTTCAGCGTGCTGCTGTGGCTGGTCATCGCCCGGCAGATCAAGCGCCTGATCACCCTGCCGATCAACAACCTCGAGGAGTTGTCGCGCCAGGTCACCCGCGAGGAGAGCTACGCGCTGCGCGCCCAGCGCGGCAACGACGACGAAATCGGCAGCCTGGCCGAGGCGTTCAACACCATGCTGTCGCGCATCGAGGCCCGTGAGCAGCAACTCAAGCGCACCCGTGACGAGTTCCAGGACGCCTACGACCAGGCCCAGGGCCTGGCCGAGGAAACCCGCCACACCAACCGCAAGCTGGAGCTGGAAGTCCAGGTGCGCAGCAAGATCGAGAAGAAACTCACGGGCTTTCAGAACTACCTCAACAGTATCATCGACTCTATGCCCTCGGCGCTGATCGCCCTCGACGAACAGCTCTACGTCACCCAGTGGAACCACGAAGCCACGGTGCTCTCCGGCACGCCGCTGGACGAGGCGCTGAACCAGCCGATCTTCCTCGCCTTCGAACCGCTCAAGCCGTTCCTGGCGCAGCTCAAGGAGAGCGTGGAGAAGCACCGGGTGGCCAAGATCGAGCGGGTCACCTGGCCCAAGGGCGACGAACTGCGCCATTACGCCCTGACCTTCTACCCGCTGATGGGCGGTGGCGGGCGCGGCGTGGTGATCCGCATCGACGACATCACCCAGCGCCTGTCCCTGGAAGAAATGATGGTGCAGTCGGAGAAGATGCTCTCGGTCGGCGGCCTGGCCGCCGGCATGGCCCATGAGATCAACAACCCGCTGGGGGCGATCCTGCACAACGTGCAGAACATCCGCCGGCGCCTGTCGCCAGAGCTGCCACGCAACCAGGAACAGGCCAGCGAACTAGGCATCGACCTGCCGATGGTCAACCGCTACCTGGACAGCCGCGACGTGCCGCAACTGCTCGATGGCATCCAGCAGGCCGGCGCCAGGGCGGCGAAGATCGTCACCCACATGCTCAGTTTCAGCCGCCGCAGCAATCGCCAGCTGGCACCGTGCGACCTGCCGGCACTGATCGACCAGGCGGTGGAGATCGCTGGCAACGACTTCGACCTGACCATCGGCTTCGACTTCAAGGGCCAGGCCATCGTCCGCCAGTTCGACCCCGAACTGGGCCCGGTGCCCTGCACCGCCAACGAACTGGAGCAGGTATTGCTCAACCTGCTGAAGAACGCCGCCCAGGCCATCCACCTGCGCCCGCAACCCAGCGAGCCGGGGCGCATCACCTTGCGTACCCGGCACAGCCCACCCTGGGCAGAGATCCAGGTCGAGGACAATGGCATCGGCATGCCCGAGGCGGTGCGCAAGCGCACCTTCGAGCCGTTCTTCACCACCAAGGAGATCGGCCAGGGCACCGGCCTTGGCTTGTCGGTCTCGTACTTCATCATCACCAACAACCACAAGGGGCAGATGGAAGTGCAGTCCACGCCCGGCCAGGGCACCTGCTTCACCCTGCGCCTGCCCCTGAACCCGGCCCCGCAGGCCACCACCCACACGGAGGCATGACATGGGCTATCGCCTGTCGAAGATCTACACTCGCACCGGCGACCAGGGCGAGACGGGCCTGGGCGACGGCCGTCGGGTACCCAAGGATCACCCGCGCATCGAGGCGATCGGCGAGGTGGACAGCCTCAACAGCCAGCTGGGGGTGTTGCTCGCCGGGCTGGCCGATGCCGGGCTTGGCGAGCTGATCGAGGTGCTGGCGCCTTGTCAGCATCGTTTGTTCGACCTGGGAGGCGAGCTGGCGATGCCCAGTTACCAGGCGTTGAACATTGCCGAGGTGGAGCGCCTGGAGGCGGCCATCGACCACTGGAACGAAGAATTGGGGCCACTGAAGAACTTCATTCTACCCAGCGGCTCGATGCTGGTGGCCCAGGCCCATGTCTGCCGCAGCCTGGCGCGCAGCGCGGAGCGCCGCTGCCAGCAGTTGAATGCGCTGGAGCCGTTGGCGGGGGTGGGGTTGGCGTATATCAACAGGCTTTCCGACCTGCTGTTCGTCGCAGCCCGGATCATTGGGCGGCGCCAGGGAATTGCAGAGGTATTGTGGCAGCCTGCGCCTAAACCTGAGGCTTGATATGGCCGGGGCTGCTGCGCAGCCCATCGCGACACAAGGCCGCTCCTACACGGATCCCGCGGCCTTGTGTATCGCGATGGGCCGCAAAGCGGCCCTAATGGCTCAGATCTCGGGCCAGAACGCCCGAATCCCCGCCACACCCTGCGCCCCAACCTCCCAGGCCCGCTCCCGCTCACCAGGCCCGACCCCGCCCAGCAGAAACACCGGATGGTTGATCCCGCCGATCAATCGCTGCGCCTCATCCCACCCCAGCGGCAGCGCCTCGGGATGGGTCTGGGTGGCCTGCAGCGGCGACAGGGTGACGAAATCCACGCCCATCTGCTGGGCCAGAGCCAGCTCCTCGGCGTCATGGCACGAGGCCGCCAGCCAACGCGCCCTGGGGAACGGCCGGCCCTTGGCGGCGTACTTGCGCAACTGCGCGGCGGTCAAGTGCCAGCCAGCCGACGGGAAGTCGCCCAGCCATTCCAGCGGCCCCTTGAGCATCAACTGCGCCTTGCCCGCGCACAGGCCCACCGCATCTACCGCCACATCGCGGTACTTGGGGTCGTACATGTCCGGCGCGCGCAACTGGATCAGGCGGATACCATTGGCCACGGCCTTCTGGATGCCCTTGAGCATCTGCGGTACCTCCAGCCCGTCCGGGGTGATCAGGTACTGGTCAGGCAGACGCGCGGCGGCGACGATCGGCTTGTTGGCCTCGGGGAATTCGTACTGGCCAAGGTCACGCGGCGCCACCCAGGCCAGGGGCTGGCCTTCGGCGCCATGGGGCTCGCCGGCAAAGGCGTGCACTTCACGCACATCCAGCAGCACCTGCTTGTCCGGATAATCGTGGCTGACCTTGATCAATGGTCGCGAACCCGCGACCTCGATACCCAGTTCCTCGCGCAGCTCGCGGGCCAGCGCCGCCTCGACGCCCTCGCCCACCTCCACCTTGCCACCGGGAAACTCCCACAGGCCACCCTGGTGCTGGGTGTCGGCACGCCGGGCGATCAGGATACGACCGTCGGCGCCGCGAATGACCGCAGCCACTACATGAATACGCTTCACCCTTCACGCTCCGCCAGGCCGGCCTGCTGCCAGGCCTGGAAGGCCGGCCACTGGTAGATGGTCTCGATATAGGCGGCGGCCTCGGCCGGCACCTCGACCCGATAAGTGCGCAGGCGCACGGCCACTGGGGCGAAGAAGGCATCGGCCAAGGTCGGCCGGCCGAACAGGAACGGGCCGCTATCCTTGGCCGCCAAGCGACATTCGGACCACAGCGCGACGATGCGGTCGATGTCCACCTGCACGTCCAGAGGAATATGTTCCAGGGCTTCGTCGCGTGCAAGGTCGAACGGCATGGCGCCGCGCAGGGCGAAGAAGCCGCTGTGCATCTGCGCGCAGGCCGAGCGGGCCTGGGCACGGGCGGCGACCTCCTCGGGCCAGAGCCGGGCCGCGGGGTGCTGTTCGTTGAGGTATTCGGCAATCGCCAGGGAGTCGGCGATCACGCCGTGCTCGCTCTTGAGCAGCGGCACCTTGCCGGTGGCGGAGAAGGCCAGCAGGCGCTGGCGGGTGTCGGGCTGGTTGAGTTTGACCAAGGTTTCTTCATAGCGCACGCCGGCCAGCTCGAGGGCCAGGGCGCCGCGTAGCGACCAGGAGGAATACAGCTTGTCGCCGATGATCAGGTGATAGCTCATGGTTCGGCTCCATGTTGCGGACAGTGTGCAGGAGTCGCGGGGCAAGCCCGCTCCCACGACAGTCGTGGGAGCGGGCTTGCCCCGCGATGAATCAGGTACGGTATTCGGCGTTGATCTTCACGTACTCGTGGGACAGATCGGTGGTCCAGATGGTTTCGCTGCACTGGCCACGACCCAGTTCGATACGGATGGTGATCTCCTCCTGGGCCATCACCTTCGAACCCTGCTCCTCGGTGTAGCTCGGGCTGCGTCCGCCCTTGCTGGCGATGCAGACGCTGTCCAGGTACACATCGATCAGGCTGACATCCAGCGCTGGCACGCCGGCACGGCCTACCGCGGCGAGGATACGCCCCCAGTTGGGATCGGAAGCGAACAGCGCGGTCTTGATCAGCGGCGAATGGGCGACGGCGTAGCCCACGTCCAGGCATTCCTGGTGGTTGCCACCGCCGTTGACCTGCACGGTGACGAACTTGGTGGCACCTTCGCCGTCGCGGACGATGGCCTGGGCCACCTCCATGCACACCTCGAATACGGCTTTCTTCAGGGCCTCGAACAGCTCGCCACGCGCTTCGGTCACCTCCGGCACGTCAGCCTTGCCGGTGGCGATCAGCATGCAGCAGTCGTTGGTCGAGGTGTCGCCGTCGATGGTGATGCGGTTGAACGACTTGTTGGCGCCGTCGAGCATCAGGTCTTTCAGCACCTGGGGCGCGACCTTGGCGTCGGTGGCGATGTAGCCGAGCATGGTGGCCATGTTCGGGCGGATCATCCCCGCGCCCTTGCTGATACCGGTGACGGTGATGGTCTTGCCGTCGAACTGGAACTGGCGGCTGGCGCCCTTGGGCAAGGTGTCGGTGGTCATGATGCCGGTGGCGGCTTCGGCCCAGTTGTGCTCGGACAGGTTGTCCAGGGCAGCCTGCAGCGCGCCTTCGATCTTCTCGACCGGCAGCGGCTCGCCGATCACGCCGGTGGAAAACGGCAGCACCGACTCAGCCGCTACCCCAGCCAGCTCGGCCAGCTTGGCACAGGTGCGCTCGGCGGCGGCCAGGCCCGGGGCGCCGGTGCCGGCGTTGGCATTGCCGGTGTTGGTCAGCAGGTAGCGCACGGTGCCCTGCACGCGTTGCTTGGAGAGGATCACCGGGGCTGCGCAGAAGGCGTTGAGGGTGAACACGCCAGCCACGCTGGAGCCTTCGGCGCAACGCATCACCACCACATCCTTGCGCCCAGGGCGCTTGATGCCCGCCGAGGCGATACCGAGTTCGAAACCGGGAACCGGGTGCAGGGTGGGCAGGGGACCAAGACCAACAGCCATTAGAGCGCTCCTAGATAAATCGGTTGATAGCAAAAAGCGGGGCCGCTTCGCGCCCCATCGCGACACAAGGCCGCTCCTACAGGCTTACTGCGATACCTGTAGGAGCGGCCTTGCCGAGGCGTCGGACCGGTCGGAAAGGGCCGCAAAGCGGCCCCCGGATATGTCACGTTACTGCAGGTGGTTCAGATCATTCAATCTGCCCATGGCAATGCTTGAACTTCTTGCCCGAACCACACCAGCACGGCTCGTTGCGGCCCAGCTTCATGTCGTTGCGTACAGGAGCCGAGGCAACGGCGACTTCGGCGCCCTCTTCAGCCGACTGCTCGCCTTCCAGGCCAGGCGCGGCGGCGTGCTGGAACTGCATGCGGCTGGCCAGCTCCTCGGCCTCGCGGCGCAGACGGGCTTCTTCCTCGGCCGGATCTTCGCGGCGTACCTGCACGTGCGACAGCACACGGATGGTATCGCGCTTGATCGACTCCAGCAGTTCCTGGAACAGGGTGAACGACTCGCGCTTGTACTCCTGCTTCGGGTTCTTCTGCGCATAGCCGCGCAGGTGAATACCATGGCGCAGGTGATCCATGGTCGACAGGTGGTCTTTCCACAGGTCGTCCAGCACCCGCAGCAGGATCTGCTTCTCGAAGGTGCGCAGGGCGTCGAGGCCGGCCTGGTCTTCCTTCTCGTGGTAGGCGTCGGTGATTTCCTTGAGCAGCTTCTCGCGCAGGGTCTCCTCGTAGAGGTGATCGTCCTCGTCGAGCCACTGCTGGATCGGCAGCTTGATGGCGAAGTCGCTGGACAGCGAGGCTTCCAGGCCCGCCACGTCCCACTGCTCGGGCAGCGACTGCGGTGGGATGTGCTGGCTGATGGTGGCGTCGAGCACTTCCTGGCGGAACTCGGCGATGGTGTCGCCAATGTTCTCGGCGGCCAGCAGGCTGTTGCGCATGTGGTAGATCACCTTGCGCTGTTCGTTGGCCACGTCGTCGTATTCGAGCAGCTGCTTGCGGATGTCGAAGTTGCGGCCTTCGACCTTGCGCTGGGCCTTCTCGATGGCGTTGGTGACCATGCGATGCTCGATGGCCTCGCCGGATTGCATGCCCAGGGCCTTCATGAAGTTCTTCACCCGGTCGGAGGCGAAGATACGCATCAGGCTGTCTTCCAGCGACAGGTAGAAGCGGCTGGAGCCGGCGTCGCCCTGACGGCCGGCACGGCCACGCAGCTGGTTGTCGATACGGCGCGACTCGTGGCGCTCGGAGGCGATCACGTGCAGGCCGCCGGCCTCCAGCACCTGCTGGTGACGCTTCTGCCAGTCGGCCTTGATCTGGGCGATCTGTTCGGCGCTGGGGTTGTCCAGGGCGGCGACTTCGGCCTCCCAGTTACCGCCCAGCAGGATGTCGGTACCGCGACCGGCCATGTTGGTGGCGATGGTCAGGGCGCCCGGCGCACCGGCTTGCGCGATGATCTCGGCTTCTTTCTCGTGGTACTTGGCGTTGAGGACCTTGTGGTCGATACCTTCCTTCTTGAGCAGGTTGGACATGTGCTCGGAGGTTTCGATGGTCGCGGTACCGACCAGGACCGGACGGCCCTGAGCCATGCTTTGCTTGATGTCGGCGATGATCGCGGCGTATTTCTCGTCGGCGGTCAGGTACACCAGGTCGTTGAAGTCCTTGCGCGCCAGCGGCTTGTTCGGCGGGATCACCATCACGTTGAGGGCGTAGATCGACTGGAACTCGAACGCCTCGGTGTCGGCGGTACCGGTCATGCCGGACAGCTTGGTGTACAGGCGGAAGTAGTTCTGGAAGGTGGTCGAGGCCAGGGTCTGGCTCTCGGCCTGGATGTTCAGGTTTTCCTTGGCCTCGATGGCCTGGTGCAGGCCTTCGGACAGGCGGCGGCCCGGCATGGTGCGGCCGGTGTGCTCGTCGATCAGGAGGATCTGGCCTTCCTGGACGATGTACTCGATGTTGCGGTGGAACAGCTTGTGCGCGCGCAGGCCGGCGTAGACGTGGGTTAGCAGGCCCAGGTTGTGCGCCGAGTACAGGCTCTCGCCCTCGGCCAGCAGGCCGGACTGGGTGAGCATGTCCTCGATGAACTGGTGTCCGGCTTCGTTGAGCTCGACCTGGCGGCTCTTCTCGTCGATGGTGTAGTGGCCCTCTTGGGTCACCTGGCCTTCGACTTCCTCGATGTGCTGGGTCAGGCGCGGGATCAGGCGGTTGATCTCGATGTACAGCTTGGAGCTGTCCTCGGCCTGGCCGGAAATGATCAGCGGGGTACGCGCCTCGTCGATGAGGATCGAGTCGACTTCGTCGATCACCGCGAAGTTCAGCTCACGCTGGAACTTCTCGTCCTGGCTGAAGGCCATGTTGTCGCGCAGGTAGTCGAAACCGAATTCGTTGTTGGTGCCGTAGGTGATGTCGGCGGCGTAGGCAGCGCGCTTTTCTTCAGGCGGCTGGAAGGCCGAGACGATACCCACGGTGAGGCCGAGGAACTCGTACAGCGGGCGCATCCAGTTGGCGTCGCGGCGGGCCAGGTAGTCGTTGACCGTGACCACGTGCACGCCTTTGCCGGACAGCGCGTTGAGGTAGACGGCCAGGGTACCGACCAAGGTCTTGCCTTCACCGGTGCGCATTTCTGCGATCATGCCTTCGTGCAAGGTCATGCCGCCGATCAGCTGGACATCGAAGTGACGCATGCCCATCACGCGCTTGCCGGCCTCACGGGCCACGGCGAAGGCTTCAGGCAGCAGCTGGTCGAGGGTCTCGCCTTTGGCCAGGCGCTCTTTGAACTCTGCGGTCTTGCCCCGCAGTTGCTCGTCAGAGAGGGCCACCATTTTCTCTTCGAAGGCGTTGACGGCGCTCACCGTCTTGAGCATGCGCTTGATTTCACGCTCGTTCTTGCTTCCAAAAAGTTTCTTTAACAAAGGCGCAAACATATCGGCAGGATCTTCCACACGTAGGGATGGAGGGCGGCCCCGTGAAGTCGCCCGTGCAGCCCATAGGCCGCATGCGAACGAGCATTCTACCCGGAAACGATGGTGAGGAAAGTGGTGGATTTCCACGATGCTGGCACAGCGCTTTTTGGGGGCCTGTCTAACATAGGGGCTTTTTTCACAAGTTCAAGGTACGCCGACATGAAACGTATCGCGAATGACTTGCATCAAGATCCCCCTCGTCGACCGACCTGGGCCCAGCGCACGATCAATGCCCAACTGTTAAACTGTCGAACTAGCAACCTGCCGCGTGCCCCCATGGCCTACAAACCCACCCCCGCCCGCCCCCCCGCCGCCTTGCTGCGCCAGGCCCGTCCACTGCGCCTGCTGCTGAACCAGGCCGAGCGCCTGGAGCATTTGCAGCGCCTGCTGGAAAGCCAGCTGCAACCGGCGGCGCGCGAGCACTGCCATGTGGCCTCGTGGAAAGAAGGCACCTTGTTGCTGGTGGTGACCGATGGCCACTGGGCCACGCGCCTGCGTTACCAGCAGAAACGCCTGCAGCGCCAGCTGCTGGCACTGGAAGCCTTCGCCAACCTGACGCGTATCCTGTTCAAGGTGCAGCCGCCGCTGGTGCCGGCCAAGCGCGAGGGCCAAGGGCCGGAATTGTCGGAAAACGCCGCCCAGAGCATTCGCGGCTCGGCCGAGGGCATCAGCGACCCGAAGCTGCGCGCAGCCCTGGAACGCCTGGCTGCGCATGCGCAGGGCAAGAACTGAAGGCCCGGAACAGCATTCTGTAGGAGCGGCCTTGTGTCGCGAACGGGCCGCAAGGCGGCCCCGGCGATTTCTGGAAAAACACTGGAATCCTGGTGCCGCTTTGCGGCCCTTTCGCGACACAAGGCCGCTCCTACAGGGATCGCGCAAAGCTAAAGAGTTATAAAAAAGGCCACCCGAAGGTGGCCTCAATGAACTAGAGAGTGTTCGAACTTACACGGCCGCGACAGGGCGCATGTACGAGATCGGTGCCGTGCTGGCATCTTCGAAAGTCACCACTTCCCAGGCATCGGTTTCGGCGATCAGCTTGCGCAGCAGCTGGTTGTTCAGCGCGTGGCCGGACTTGTAGCCCTTGAACTCGCCGATCAGGCTGTTGCCCAGCAGGTAGAGGTCGCCGATGGCATCGAGGATCTTGTGCTTGACGAATTCGTCTTCGGAGCGAAGGCCGTCTTCGTTGAGCACGCCGGTCTCGTCGACCACGATGGCGTTCTCGACACTGCCGCCAAGCGCAAGGTTGTGCTTGCGCAGGTACTCGATGTCACGCATGAACCCGAAGGTCCGGGCGCGGCTGACTTCCTTCACGAACGAAGTGCTCGAGAAGTCGACCGAGGCGCTCTGGGTCTGGCCCTTGAGAACCGGGTGATCGAAGTCGATCTCGAAGCTCACCTTGAACCCGTCGAACGGCAGGAAGGTAGCGCGCTTGTCGCCCTCCTCCACTGTCACTTCGCGCAAGATGCGGATGAACTTCTTCGGTGCGTCCTGCTCTTCCAGGCCGGCCGATTGAATCAGGAATACGAAGGGTCCGGCGCTGCCATCCATGATCGGCACTTCCGAGGCGGAGAGCTCGACGTAGGCGTTATCGATGCCCAGGCCCGCCATGGCGGAGAGCAGGTGCTCGACCGTATCGACTTTGACGTCACCGTTGACCAATGTCGTGGACATGGTGGTCTCACCGACGTTGGCCGCGCGCGCCGGGATTTCGACCACAGGGTCGAGGTCGGCGCGACGGAAGACGATGCCGGTGTCGACAGGCGCAGGCTTGAGGGTCAGGTAGACCTTCTCCCCGGAGTGCAGGCCGACACCTGTGGCACGGATGGTATTCTTCAGGGTGCGTTGTCTAATCATGGCATTGGCCGCTTCAGCGCAAATTGCGAACAGGTATCAACAAAGGCTGGGGATGATAACAGACCCGGCCTTTGCTGAACACCAATCACCCTTATACCCCTGATAAATTCCATTAATCGGCCTGGCGACGCAGGAAGGCCGGGATATCCAGGTAGTCCAAGTCATCCTGAGGGTTGAGTTTAGCGGCTGCCGCGGCACCTGCGTGGGCCTGGTTGCGCATCACGGTCGGACGCTCCAGGTCACGGTAGTTGACGGCTGGCTGCTCCTGGCGAACCGGCGCCGGGTTGGACGACTCGTACACCTGCTGGGCGGTCTGCAAGGTGTTGTCGACGACCTTGACCGGCTTCTCGATGCGCGCGCCCAGGCCAGTGGCCACCACGGTCACGTGCAGTTCGTCGCGCATGTCCGGGTCGATCACGGTGCCGACCTTGACCATCGCGTGGTCGGAGGCGAAGGCCTCGATGATGCTACCCACGTCGGAGTACTCACCCAGCGACAGGTCGGGACCTGCGGTGATGTTCACCAGGATGCCGCGGGCGCCCTGCAGGTTGACGTCTTCGAGCAGGGGGTTGCGGATCGCCGCCTCGGTGGCTTCGCGCGCACGGTTCGGGCCGCTGGCGCAGCCAGTACCCATCATCGCCATGCCCATCTCGCCCATCACGGTGCGCACGTCGGCGAAGTCGACGTTGATCATGCCCGGACGCTTGATGATGTCGGAGATACCGCGCACGGCACCGGCCAGCACGTCGTCGGCCTTGGCGAAGGCGGACAGCAGGCTGGCATCCTTGCCCAGGATGGTCAGCAGCTTCTCGTTGGGGATGGTGATCAACGAGTCGACGCTCTCGGCCAACATGCGGATGCCTTCATCGGCGATCTGCATGCGCTTGCGGCCTTCGAACGGGAACGGACGGGTCACCACCGCAACGGTGAGGATGCCCATTTCCTTGGCCACTTCGGCGATGATCGGCGCAGCACCGGTGCCGGTACCGCCGCCCATGCCGGTGGTGATGAACACCATGTTGGTGCCCTGCAGCACCTCGGCGATGCGCTCACGGTCTTCCAGCGCGGCCTGGCGGCCGACTTCCGGATTGGCACCGGCACCCAGGCCCTTGGTCACGCCAGTGCCCAATTGCAGGATGGTGCGCGCGCCGATGTTCTTCAGCGCCTGGGCATCGGTGTTGGCGCAGATGAACTCGACGCCTTCGATGTTGCTTTTGACCATGTGGTTGACGGCGTTGCCGCCACCACCGCCGACGCCGATCACCTTGATGACCGGACTTTGCGGGACGTTGTCTACGAGCTCGAACATTTTCCCTCTCCTTACAGTTCTCTAGTTGTCGCGCCTACCACTACTGCTTTGAAACTCAGAAGTTGCTCTGGACCCAACGCTTGAGTCGCTCAAGCACTGGCCCCTTGGGTTCATCGCCATAGCTGTTGTTGCTGTTGCTGCTGTTGCTGATACCGGTCAGGGACGGGTCCTCGGACTGCTTCTGCAGGCCGTAGGTGAGCAAGCCCACGCCGGTGGAATAGATCGGGTTGCGCACCACGTCGCTCAAGCCCCGAACGCTGTGCGGCACGCCCAGGCGTACCGGCATGTGGAAGATTTCCTCGGCCAGTTCCACGGCGCCTTCCATCTTCGCGGTACCGCCGGTGAGGACGATGCCGGCCGGCACCAGGTCCTCGAAGCCGCTGCGACGCAGCTCGGCCTGGATCAGGGTGAACAGTTCGTCGTAACGCGGCTCGACCACCTCGGCCAGGGCCTGGCGCGACAGTTCGCGCGGTGGGCGGTCGCCGACGCTCGGCACCTTGATGGTCTCGCCGGCACCGGCCAGCTTGGCCAGGGCGCAGGCGTAGCGGATCTTGATCTCCTCGGCATACTGCGTCGGGGTGCGCAGGGCCATGGCGATGTCGTTGGTGACCTGGTCGCCGGCGATCGGGATCACCGCGGTGTGGCGGATCGCGCCTTCGGTGAAGATGGCGATGTCGGTGGTGCCACCACCGATGTCCACCAGGCACACGCCCAGCTCTTTCTCGTCGTCGGTCAGCACCGAGTAGGCCGAGGCCAGTTGCTCGAGGATGATGTCGTCGATTTCCAGGCCGCAGCGACGCACGCACTTCTCGATGTTCTGCGCCGCGTTGACCGCGCAGGTGACCACGTGGACCTTGGCCTCCAGGCGCACGCCCGACATGCCCAGCGGCTCGCGCACGCCTTCCTGGTTGTCGATCACGTAGTCCTGCGGCAGGGTGTGCAGCACCCGCTGGTCGGCCGGGATGGCCACGGCCTGGGCGGCGTCGAGCACGCGCTCGAGGTCGGCGGTGCTGACTTCGCGATCACGGATGGCGACGATGCCGTGGGAGTTCAGGCTGCGGATGTGGTTGCCGGCCACGCCGACGAACGCCGAGTGGATGCGGCAGCCCGCCATCAGCTGGGCCTCTTCGACGGCGCGCTGGATCGACTGCACGGTCGACTCGATGTTCACCACCACGCCCTTCTTCAGGCCGCGCGAAGGGTGGGTGCCGATGCCCACGATCTCCAGGGTACCGTCCTCGCCGACTTCACCCACCAGCGCCACCACCTTGGAGGTGCCGATGTCCAGCCCGACAATCATTTTGCCGCTATGCGCGTTTGCCATGGTCCTGCCTCTCTCTAATTCTTCGCAACGGCGGGTTGGGCCGTCGTCGGTGCATTCGGTTCCCGCCAACCAACGGCAAGTCCGTTGGAATAACGCAGATCGATGCGGGCGATATTGGTGATCTGGTCTTTAAGCGTCTTGTCGTAAATGGCAATGAAACGGCGCATCTTCTCCACCAGGTGGTCGCGCCCCAGCAGCAACTCGATGCCTGGGCCGGCGCTACCCGCGCCAGTGGTCAGGAACCAGCTGCCTCGCTCGCGCAGCTCCAGGCGAGCGATGGAAAAGCCCATGGGGCGCAGCATCTGGCTCAATACCTGATACTGCTGCATGACTTGTTGCTGAGCGCGCTGTGGCCCGAACAGCTGCGGCAGGTGCTCATAGTTGGCCAGCTCGCGCGGGGTAAAGGCCTGGCCCTGGTTGTTGAGCAAGGCCTCGTCGCCCCAGCGCGCCACCGGCAACTGTTCTTCCAGGCGGATCACCACTTCGTCCGGCCACACCCGGCGCACTTCGGCGTGGGCGATCCAGGGCATCTGCTCGAGCTCGACACGCATGGCCGCAAGGTCCACGGTGAAGAAGCTCGCCGCCACGTAGGGCGCAATGCGCTGTTGCACCGACTGCTGGCTGATGTAGCTGAGGTCGCCCTGCACGTCGATCTTGGTGATCGGCCGGTCGGCATAGGGCATCAGGCGGATGGCGCCTTCATAGGCGCCAAAGCCTGCGGCCACCAGCAGCACCGGCCACAGCAGGCGCTTGAGGCCGCCGAAGTTCGGCCGCGGCAGGCGCGCCGATACGGGCTCGTCGGCCACCAGTCGGCTGGCACCGCGCGGCACCGGCTTGCTACGGCCGGTGACGGGTTGCTGCTGACGTATCATCGCGCCTTGCATGATTGCTTAACCTCGCGTCGCTACGCTGTCGGCCAGGATCGCCAGCACCAGTTGCTGGAAGTCCAGGCCGGCCGCGCGGGCCGCCATGGGCACCAGGCTATGGTCGGTCATGCCCGGTGCGGTGTTGACTTCGAGCAGCCAGAAGCGGCCCTGCTCGTCCTGCATCACGTCCAGCCGGCCCCAGCCTTCGATGCCGATGGCATCGCAGGCGCGCGCGGTCAGGTCGATCAGTTCCTGTTCCTTGGCACTGTCCAGGCCGCACGGGATGCGGTACTGGGTGTCATTGGCGATGTACTTGGCGTCGTAGTCGTAGAATACGTGCGGGGTGCCCAGCGCGATCGGCGGCAACACCTGGCCACGCAGCACGGCGATGGTGAATTCCGGGCCGTGGATCCATTGCTCGACCAGCACTTGCGAATCGTAGTTGGCGGCGTCTTTCCAGGCGGCGACCAGCTCTTGCTCGCTGTTCACCTTGGCCATGCCGATGCTTGAACCTTCATGGGCTGGTTTGACGATCAACGGGAAGCCCAGTTCCGCACTGGCGGCCACGCAATCCTGCTCGCTGGCCAGCACGGCGTGACGCGGCGTGGGGATACCCAGGCTCTGCCACACCTGCTTGGTGCGCAGCTTGTCCATGGCCAGCGCCGAGGCGAGGATGCCACTGCCGGTATAGGGAATCCCCAGGCACTCGAGCAGGCCCTGCATGCTGCCGTCTTCGCCGCCACGACCGTGGAGGATGATGAAGGCGCGGTCGATCTTCTCGCTCTGCAGACGGGTCAGCAGGTCGTCGCCGACGTCGATGGCGACTACGTCGACACCAGCGTTGGTCAGCGCCTCGATCACTGCCTTGCCCGACTTCAGGGAAACCTCACGCTCGGCACTCTTGCCACCGTACAGCACGGCGACGCGGCCAAAGGCCTTGACGTCGAGGGTGGAGTGCAACTTGTCGTAGGCGCTGGTCATTTCGACTTCTCCTGCTTGGCGCCTGCGAACAGCGGGCTTTTCATCAATTGCGGGGCCAGGCCGCCGACATCGCCGGCACCCTGGCAGATCAGGATGTCGCCGGCGCGCAGCAGCGGCTTGACCAGCGGCGCGAGCTCGGCACCGCGTTCGATGTAGATCGGGTCGAGCTTGCCGCGCTGGCGGATGCTGTGGCACAGCTGGCGGCTGTCGGCGCCGGGGATCGGCTCTTCGCCGGCCGGGTAGACCTCCATCAGCAACAGCACGTTGGCATCGCCCAGCACCTGCACGAAGTCGTCGTACAGATCGCGCGTGCGGCTATAGCGGTGCGGCTGGTAGACGATCACCAGGCGCCGGCTCGGCCAGCCGCCACGCACCGCCTTGATCACCGCGGCGACCTCGGTCGGGTGGTGGCCGTAGTCGTCGACCAGCATCACGCTGCCGCCGTCGACCGGCAGTTCGCCGTACACCTGGAAGCGTCGACCGACGCCCTGGAAGCCCGACAGGCCCTGGACGATGGCCTCGTCGCTGATGCCTTCGTCGGTGGCGATGGCGATGGTCGCCAAGGCATTGAGCACGTTGTGGTTGCCGGGCATGTTCACCGACACCTCCAGCGGCTCGCAGTCACGGCGCAGCACGGTGAAGTGGGTCTGCATGCCCTGCTGGCGCACGTTGATGGCGCGGATGTCGGCCTCTTCGCTGAAGCCATAGGTCACGGTCGGACGCTTGACCTGCGGCAGGATCTCGCGCACCACCGGGTCGTCCAGGCACATCACCGCCAGCCCGTAGAACGGCAGGTTGTGCAGGAACTCGACGAAGGTCTTCTTCAGCTTGTTGAAGTCGCCTTCGTAGGTCGCCATGTGGTCGGCGTCGATGTTGGTGACCACGGCCACCATCGGCTGCAGGTGCAGGAAGCTGGCGTCGCTTTCATCGGCTTCGGCGATCAGGTAGCGGCTGGTGCCCAGCTGGGCATTGGTGCCGGCCGCGGTCAGGCGCCCGCCGATGACGAAGGTCGGGTCCAGGCCGCCGGCGGCGAACACCGAGGCCAGCAGGCTGGTGGTGGTGGTCTTGCCGTGGGTGCCGGCCACCGCCACGCCGTGGCGATAGCGCATCAGTTCGGCGAGCATCTCGGCACGCGGCACCACGGGGATGCGCCGCTCCAGGGCGGTGGCGACTTCCGGGTTGGCCGGATTGATCGCGCTGGACACCACCAGCACATCGGCGGTGGCGGCGTTCTCGGCACGGTGGCCGACGAAGATCTGCGCGCCGAACGACTGCAGGCGCTCGGTGACCGGCGACTCCTTGAGGTCGGAGCCGGACACTTCATAGCCCAGGTTCAGCAGCACTTCGGCGATGCCGCACATGCCCACGCCGCCGATACCGACGAAGTGGATGCGACGGATGCGGCCCATCTTCGGTTGCGGCATGGCTTTCTGGCTTTCAACCATGGGCCACCTCCAGGCAGATATCGACCACGGTGCTGGTTGCATCAGGCTTGGCCAGGCGTCGTGCGGTGCCAGCCATGGTGTTGAGTTTCTCGGGTTGCATCAGCACCTCGTTCAGGCGTTCAGCGAGCTGCGCTGCGCCAGTTGTCGCTTGTGGCATCAGGAAGGCGGCGCCTTCACGAGCCAGGTATTGGGCGTTGTGGGTCTGGTGGTCGTCGATCGCGTGGGGCAAGGGCACCAGCATCGAGGGCAGCCCCGCCGCCGCGAGTTCGCTGACGGTCAGGGCACCGGCCCGGCACACCACCATATCGGCCCAGCCATAGGCGTGGGCCATGTCCTTGATGAACGGTTCGACCTGGGCCTCGACGCCTGCCTCGCGATAACGCTCGGCGGTGATCGGCGCGTGGTTTTTCCCGGCCTGGTGGAATACCTCCGGGCGCAGGTTCGCCGCCACTTCGGACAGGGCCTTAGGCAACAATTTGTTCAATGGTTCCGCCCCCAGGCTGCCACCCATCACCAGCAGGCGCGCGCGGCGCTCGGCCAGGGGCGCGCGGGCCGCGTCCATGAACAGCTCGGGGCGCACCGGATTGCCGGTGGTGCGCAGCTTTTCGCTGGCGGCGAAGGTGTCGGGGAAGGCCTGGCAGACCCGCGCCGCCATCGGCAGCAGCAGGCGGTTGCTGGTCCCCGCGCGGGCGTTCTGCTCGTGGATCACCAGCGGCACGCCGCACAGCCGCGCGGCCAGGCCGCCGGGGCCGGTCACGTAGCCACCGAAGCCGACCACGCACACTGGCTTGAGCTCACGCACGATGCGCCGCGCCTGGAGCACCGCCTTGACCAGGGTGAACGGCGCCTTGAGCAAGGACAGCTTGCCCTTGCCACGCAGGCCCGTCACCTGGATCAGGTGCAGCGGCAACCCGGCCTGGGGCACCAGTTCGTTCTCGATGCCGCGCGGGGTACCCAGCCAGTGCACGCGGTAGCCACGTGCCTGGAACTCGCGGGCGCAGGCCAGGGCCGGGAACACGTGGCCACCGGTACCGCCGGCCATGATCAGGACATTTTTGCCATCAGCGGCCATGGCTGGTCTCCTCGGCAAAATCGCTCTCGTTGAATTCGTGCTCTTCGCTGCCCAGGTGCGTGCGGCTCTCCCACTCGATCCGCAGCAACAGCCCCACGCAGGCGCAGCAGATCACCAGCGAGCTGCCGCCATAGCTGAGGAACGGCAGGGTCAGGCCCTTGGTCGGCAGCAGGCCGACGTTCACCCCGATGTTGATCAGGAACTGGCCGATCCACAGGAACGACAGGCCGAACGCCATGTAGGCGGCGAAGAACTGCTTGGCCTTCTCGGCCCACAGGCCGATGTACAGCGCGCGCACGGTGATGAACACGAACAGCGCGATGGTCAGCAGCGAGCCGATCACCCCCAGCTCTTCGGCCAGTACCGAGAACACGAAGTCGGTGTGCGCCTCGGGCAGGTAGAACTGCTTCTGCACGCTGTTGCCCAGGCCCACGCCCAGCCACTCGCCGCGACCGAAGGCGATCAGCGCCTGGGTCAACTGGTAGCCTGAGCCGAACTGGTCGGACCAGGGGTCGGTGAAGGTGATCAGGCGTGCCATCCGGTACGGCTGGGCCTGCACCAGCACCACCACCGATATCACCGCCAGCACCACCATCAGCGAGAAGCGGAACAAGCCCACCCCACCGAGGAACAGCATGGCCGCCGCGGCGCCCATCATCACCACCGTGGCGCCGAAGTCCGGCTCCATCAGCAGCAGCCCGGCCATCGGCAACAGCACGATGAACGGCTTGAAGAAGCCCATCCAGCTCTCGCGCACCTCGGTCTGCCGGCGCACCAGGTAGCCGGCGAGGTAGATCACCACGAAGACCTTGGCGATCTCCGAAGGCTGGACGTTGAAGAAACTGAAGCCGATCCAGCGCATCGAGCCGTTCACTTCGCGGCCGATGCCGGGCACCAGCACCATCACCAGCAGGCCGAAGGCGCCGATCAGCATCATGAAGCCCATGCGTTGCCAGGTGGCGATCGGCACCAGGATGGTCAGCACCCCGGCGCCAAGGCCCAGGGCGACGTACACCAGGTGGCGGAACATGTGGTACAGCGGGTTGCCCGACTGCACCGCGGCCACTTCCGAGGAGGCCGAGGTGATCATCACCAGGCCCAGGCCCAGCAGCGCCAGGCAACCGGCCAGTAGCGGGAAGTCGAGGTCGATGCCACGGCCGCTGATCAGCGGCGACGGGTACGGCTTGAGGATGCCGAAGATCATGCCAGCGCCTCCGCCGCCTGGGCGAACAGGCGCCCGCGTTGTTCGAAGTTCTTGAACATGTCGAGGCTGGCGCAGGCCGGCGACAGCAGCACCGCGTCCCCCGGCTGGGCCAGTTCGGCGCAGCGCTGCACGGCTTCCTCCAGGCTCTGCACGCGCACCAGCGGCACGGCATCCTTGAGCGTTTCGGCCAGGCGCTCGGCATCACGGCCCAGCAGCACCACAGCGCGGCAATGCTGCGCCACCGGTGCGCGCAGGGCGGCAAAGTCGGCACCCTTGCCGTCGCCGCCGGCAATCAGCAGCAACTGGCCGTCGATATCGGCGCCCAGGCCTTCGATGGCAGCCAGGGCAGCGCCGACGTTGGTGGCCTTGGAATCGTCGTACCAGTTCACCCCGTTGCGCTCACGGACCCACTGGCAGCGGTGCGCCAGGCCCTTGAACTCACGCAAGGCCTCGAGCATCGGCGCGAACGGCAATCCGGCGGCATGGCCAAGGGCCAGGGCGGCCAAGGCGTTGCTCTGGTTATGGGCGCCACGAATCTTCAGCTCACGCACGGGCATGAGGGTCTGGAATTCGAATGCCAGGTGTTTCTCACCATCGACTTCGCGCAGGCCAAAAGCCTTGAAATCCGGGGCATTGAGGCCAAAGGTCCAGCACGGCCGACCTTCGACCGGCAGCGGCCGGCTGAGGGCGTCCTGGCGGTTCACCACCACCTGGCGCGCCCCGCGGAAGATCCGGTGCTTGGCCAGGTGATAGGCCGGCAGGCCGCTGTAGCGGTCCATGTGGTCTTCGCTGACGTTGAGCACGGTGGCCACTTCGGCATTGAGCTGGTCGGTGGTCTCCAGCTGGAAACTCGACAGCTCCAGCACATAGAGCGCGACGCTGTCGTCGAGCAGGTCCAGTGCCGGGGTGCCGAGGTTGCCGCCCACTGCCACACGCTTGCCTGCCTTGGCGGCCATCTCGCCGACCAGGGTGGTCACGGTGCTCTTGGCGTTGGAACCACTGATCGCCACGATCGGCGCCTTGGCATGACGGGCGAACAGCTCGATATCGCCAGACAGCTTCACGCCGCGCGCGGCGGCCTGCTGCAGGGCCGGTGTGGCCAGGGCCAGGCCGGGGCTCACGTACAGCTCGTTGGCGCGGCAGAGGAACTCGACGTCCAGCTCGCCACAGCGCACTTCCACCTGCGGGTATTCACGGCGCAGGGTGTCCAGTTCCGGCGGTTGCTCGCGGGTGTCGGCGACCGCAAAGGCAATGCCCCGGTTCGCCAGGAAGCGAACCAGGGACATGCCGCTCTTGCCGAGGCCGACAACGATGCGGAATTGGTCGGAAGCGATCAGTGACACGCTCGTTTACCTCAGTTTCAGGGTGGCAAGGCCGATCAGCACCAGGATCACGGTGATGATCCAGAAGCGGACGATCACCCGAGGCTCGGGCCAGCCCTTGAGTTCAAAGTGGTGGTGAATCGGCGCCATGCGGAACACGCGCTTGCCGGTCAGCTTGAAGGAGGCCACCTGGATGACCACCGACAGGGTTTCCATGACGAACACGCCGCCCATGATGAACAGCACGATTTCCTGGCGCACGATCACCGCGATGGTGCCCAGCGCGGCGCCCAGCGCCAGGGCGCCGACATCGCCCATGAACACCTGGGCCGGGTAGGTGTTGAACCACAGGAAGCCCAGGCCGGCGCCGATCAGCGCGCCGCAGAACACGATCAGCTCGCCGGCGCCCGGCACGTAGGGGATCAGCAGGTATTCGGCGAACTTCACGTTGCCCGACAGGTAGCAGAAGATGCCCAGCGCGCCGCCGACCATCACCGTCGGCATGATCGCCAGGCCATCGAGGCCGTCGGTGAGGTTGACCGCGTTGCTCGAGCCGACGATGACGAAATAGGTGAGCACGATGAACCCGGCACCCAGCGGAATGGCCAGGTCCTTGACCATCGGGATGATCAGCGTGGTTTCGACGCTGGTCGGCGCGGTCTGGTAGAGGAAGATCGCCGCCGCCAGGCCAAATACCGATTGCCAGAAGTACTTCCAGCGGCTCGGCAGGCCACGGGAGTTCTTCTCGATCACCTTGCGGTAGTCGTCGACCCAGCCGATGGCGCCGAACGCCAGGGTGACGATCAGCACCACCCACACATAGCGGTTGCTCAGGTCGGCCCACAGCAGGGTGCTGATGGCGATGGCCGACAGGATCAGCGCGCCGCCCATGGTCGGGGTGCCGGACTTGGACAGATGCGATTGCGGGCCGTCGTTACGCACGGCCTGGCCGATCTGGCGGATCTGCAGGGTACGGATCATCCACGGGCCCAGCCACAGGGCCAGGGACAGCGCGGTCAGTACACCCAGAATCCCACGCAGGGTCAGGTACTGGAAGACCGCGAAGCCCTTGTGGAACTGTTGCAGATACTCGGCCAACAGCAGCAGCATTAATGTTTCTCCCCGCGAGCTTCGCACAATGCCGCCACGACGTTTTCCATCGCAGCGCTGCGCGAGCCCTTGATCAAGATAGTGGTATCGCTGGCGGTCTCGGCGCTAACGGCATCGATCAGCTCAGCTTGAGTAGCGAAATGGCGGGCATTGTTGCCGAACGCCTGAACAGCATGGGCCATGTTGGTGCCCACCGCGTACAGCGCGTCGACCTTGCCGCGGGCGTAGCCGCCCACCTGCCGGTGACCTTCCTCGGCCCATTGCCCCAGTTCGCCGATATCCCCGAGCACCAGGACGGTGCGGCCGGAAAAGCCGGCGAGTATATCAATGGCGGCGCACATCGAGGTGGGATTTGCGTTGTAGCTGTCGTCGATCACGCGCACGCCGTTCGCGGCTATCTGCGCCACGGTGCGGCCCTTGACCGGTTGCACGGCGCCGAGCCCGGCGGCGATACCGTTCAGGCTCAGACCGACGGCGTGAGCGGCAGCGGCAGCGGCCAGGGCGTTGCTGACATTGTGGGTGCCGAGCAGGTTCAACTGCACCGGGACGCTGCCGTCCGGGCCGTGCAGGGTGAACGACGGGCAGCCACGGGCATCGCGGCCAATGTCACTGGCATGGAAGTCGGCCTGCGGGTTGTCCAGGGCGAAGCTGACTACGCGGTGACTGCCGGCACGCTTGCGCCAGATATCGAACGCCTTGTCGGCCAGGTTGAGAATGGCCGTGCCGCCCTCGCCCAGGCCCTCGAGGATCTCGCCCTTGGCCTCGACGATCTTTTCCGGGCCGCCGAATTCGCCAACGTGGGCGGTTCCAGCGTTATTGATGATGACCACCTGCGGCCGGGTGAGGCCGACGGTGTAGCGGATCTCGCCAATGCGCGACGCGCCCAGTTCAATGACCGCGGCGCTGTGCTCCGGGGCGATCTCCAGCAGGGTCAGCGGTGCGCCAAGGTCGTTGTTCAGGTTACCCCGGGTGGCATGCACCGGGCCGCGGGTACGCAGGATCGCGGCAAGCATTTCCTTGACCGTGGTCTTGCCGCTGGAGCCGGTGATGGCCACCACCGGTTTGTCGAACGCGGCGCGGTTCAGCGCGCCTAGCTGTCCGAGGGCGACGCGGCAGTCGGCGACCACCAGCTGCGGCAGGTCGACACCGACGACCTCACGCTCGACCAGCGCGGCGACGGCGCCTTTGGCCTTCACGTCGGCCAGGTAGTCGTGGCCATCGAAGCGCGGCCCGGTCAGGGCAACGAACAGTTGGCCGGCAGCGACGCTGCGGCTGTCGATGCTGACGCCGGTGAAACTGGCATCGGCGCCTGCCAGGCGCGCACTCAGGGCGCCAGCCAGCTGGCTGAGTGTCATGGGCTTAAGCATGTGGTGCCTCCCAGGCGGCAAGGGCCTTGTCGGCTTCGACCAGGTCGGAGAAATCATGGCGCTGGCCATTGATCTCCTGGTAATCCTCGTGCCCCTTGCCGGCCAGGACGATCACGTCGTCGGCCTGGGCGCTGGCGATCAGCTGGGCAATGGCTGCACCACGACCGGCGACGAACTCGACAGCGGCAGGCTTGGCGAACCCGGGGCGAATGTCGTCGAAGATCCGCTGGGGGTCTTCGCTACGCGGGTTGTCGTCGGTGACCAGCACGCGATCGGCCAGGCGCTCGGCCACTTCGGCCATCAGCGGGCGCTTGCCGGCGTCACGGTCGCCGCCGCAGCCGAACAGGCACAGCAGCTTGCCGTGGGCGTGCGGGCGCAAGGCCTCGAGTACCTTTTCAAGGGCATCCGGGGTGTGCGCGTAATCGACCACCACCAGCGGTTTGTCGCCGCCCCCCAGGCGCTGCATGCGGCCGATCGGCCCTTGCAACTGCGGGATGACCTTGAGAATTTCATCCAGCGGGTAGTCCAGCGCCATCAACGTGGCCACCGCGGCGAGCATGTTGCTCAGGTTGAAGCGGCCCAGCAGGCGGCTGCGCAAGGCATGTTCGCCCTGGGCGGTGACGACCACCGCGCGCACGCCATCGTCATTGAAGCTGGCTTGCTTGCAGAACAGCGTCGCGCTGCGGTCCAGCAGGCTGTAGCTGATCAGCCGTGACGAGGCAGGGCTGTCGGCCAGGCGGCGACCGAACTCATCGTCCAGGTTGACCACCCGGGCGCGCAGGCTTGGCCAGGCGAACAGCTTGGCCTTGGCGGCCTCGTAGGCCTCCATGCTGCCGTGGTAGTCCAGGTGGTCGCGGGACAGGTTGGTCATCACCGCGATATCGAAGTCGAGCGCAGCCACCCGGCCCTGCTCCAGGGCGTGGGACGACACTTCCATGGCCACGGCCTTGGCGCCGGCGCTCTTCAGGTCGGCCAGGGTCGACTGCACGGCAATCGGGTCCGGGGTGGTCAGGCGACCGCTTTGCAGCTCGCCATGGAAGCCGGTGCCCAGGGTGCCGATCAGGCCGCAACGCTGACCAAGGGCATCGAGTGCCTGGGCCAACAGCTGGGTCACGCTGGTCTTGCCGTTGGTCCCGGTCACGCCGACCAGGTCGAGCTGGCGGCTGGGTTCGCCATAGAAGCGCCCGGCGATCTGCGACAACTGACCGATCAGGCCCCTGACCGGAATCAGCGGCGCATCGGTGATCGGCAGCACGCTGGCACCCTGCTCTTCATAGGCCACCGCAGCGGCACCGCGGGCCAGGGCGTCGACAACATGGTCACGACCATCGACCTTGGCGCCCGGCACGGCCAGGAACAGGTCGCCCGGTCGCACGGCGCGGCTGTCCAGGGTCAGCTCGCGGATCAACGGATCGCGGCTGGCATAGGCGAACAGCTTGCTCAATGGCATTGTCATCAACCACGCCCTCCCTTGGCGGGTACTGCGCTGGCTTGCTGCGTCGAGGACGGCGGCAGGTTGTCCGGCGGTACATTCATCAGGCGCAGGGTGCCCGACATCACTTTGCTGAAGACCGGGGCCGAGACCAGGCCGCCGAAGTAGCCGCCCTTGCTCGGCTCGTCGATGACCACGACGATCGCGTAGCGCGGGTCGCTCATCGGGCCGAAGCCGGCGAACAGCGAGCGGTAGGCGTTCTCGGTGTAGCCCTTGGAACCCACAGTGGCTTTACGCGCCGTACCCGACTTGCCGCCTACGTGGTAGAACGGCACCTGCGCGCGGAACACCCCGCGCGGCGCCTCGATCACTTGCTGGAGCATGCCCTGAACGGTCTCGGCGGTTTCCTTGGGGATCGCCTGGACTGCTTCCGGGGTCTTGTCGACCTTGAGGATCGACAGCGGCACCATCTTGCCGTCGTTGGCCAGGGCGGCGTAGGCATGCACCAGTTGCAGGGCGGTCACCGACACGCCGTAGCCATAGGACAGCGTGGCGGTCTCGGCCTTGCGCCACTCGCGGTGGTTGGGCAGGTTGCCGACGCGCTCGCCGGGAAAGCCAAGGCCGGTGTACTGGCCCAGGCCGACCTGGGACATGACCCGGTAGATGGCTTCGCCACCGATATCGAAGGCGATCTTGCTCATGCCGACGTTGGACGAGTTGATCAGGATGCCGGTCAGGTCGAGGATCGGCCCTTCGCTGCGCGACACGTCCTTGATGGTGTAGCGGCCGATCTGCAGGCTGCCCGGGTACACCTCGACCTTGTCGGTGACCTTCCAGCGGCCGCTTTGCAAGGCGGCGCTCATGGAAATCGGCTTGACCGTCGAGCCTGGCTCGAACACGTCGATGATCGCCCGGTTGCGCATTGCGGCAGGGAACATGCTGCGGCGGTTGTTCGGGTTGTAGGTCGGCTGGTTGACCATGGCCAGGACTTCGCCGGTCTTGACGTCCATGATCACCAGGCTGCCGGCCTTGGCTTCCTGCTCGGCGATGGCGTTGCGCAGCTCGCGGGTGGCCAGGTACTGCAGGCGCAGGTCTATCGACAACGCCAAGGTCTTTCCGGCCTTGGCGTTCTTGGTAACCTGGATGTCCTTGATCAGCCGGCCGCGCCGGTCCTTGATCACCTGGCGCTTGCCAGGCACCCCGGCGAGCCATTCGTCATAGGCCAGCTCCACACCCTCGCGGCCGTGGTCGTCAAGGTCGGTGAAGCCGACCATGTGGGCGGTGACATCACCGGCCGGGTAGAAGCGGCGGAACTCCTCCAGGCCATAGACGCCCGGCACCTTGAGGTCGAGCACGTGCTGGCCCTGTTCCGGGGTCAGGCCACGGACCAGGTAGATGAATTCCTTGTTGGCCTGCTGGGTGAGGCGCTCGACCAGCTGCTGCGGGTTCTGCCCCAGGGCGGCGGCCAGTTGCGGCCAGCGCTCTTTCGAGGCCTGCATTTCCTTGGGGTTGGCCCACAGGGTGGTGACTGGGGTACTGACGGCCAGGGGCTCGCCGTTGCGGTCGGTGATCAGGCCGCGGTGCGCAGGGATCGGAATGTGCCGCAGGCTGCGGGCATCGCCCTGGCCCTTGAGGAAGTCGCGGTCGACCACCTGCAGGTCGATGATGCGCCAGCAGATGGCACCGACCATCAACGCCAGCAAGCCGATCACCACCCGGAAGCGCCAGGGGTAGAGTGCGCCTTCGAGCTTCATCATGGCGCCACCATCCGCACTTCGTCAGCCGCCGGCACGCGCATCTTGAGCTGCTCGGAGGCCAGGCTCTCGATGCGGCTGGCCGCGGTCCAGGTGCTTTGCTCGAGGATCAGCCGGCCCCATTCGGCCTGGGCTTTGTCGCGCTCGCTCAGCTCGCCGTAAAGGGTGTTGAGCAACTGACGGTTCCAGTGCGCGCTGTAGGACACGGCGATAGCCGAAATCAGCACGCCGACGAACAGCAGAAGCATCAGGAAGCTTCCGCCTGGCAATGGCTTGGCGAACAGCCGGCTCACCGCAACTTCTCCGCCACCCGCATCACGGCGCTGCGCGACCGCGGGTTGGCCTTGAGCTCGGCATCGGAGGCGAACTGCGCCTTGCCGATGAGCTTGATCTTCGGCTCGAAGACCTTGTGCTGCACCGGCAGGTTGCGCGGCAGGTTGTCCGCCTCGCCCTTGACCAGCTTGCGCATGAACAGCTTGACGATACGGTCTTCCAGCGAGTGGAAACTGATCACCGCCAGGCGGCCACCGACTTCAAGGGCATCGAGCGCGGCCTCAAGGCCGGCCTCGAGGTCGCCCAGTTCGTTGTTGACGTGGATTCGCAGGCCCTGGAAGGCGCGGGTCGCCGGGTTCTTGCCCTTTTCCCAGGCCGGGTTGGCGACCTTGAGCACCTCGGCCAGATCGGCGGTACGGGTGAACGGCTGCTTCTCGCGGCGCTCGACCACGGCGCGCGCCATGCGGCCGGCAAAACGCTCCTCGCCGTATTCCTTGAACACCCGGGCAATTTCTTCGACGGTGGCGGTGGCGATGAACTCGGCGGCGCTGACGCCCTGGGCAGGGTTCATGCGCATGTCCAGCGGGCCGTCGTTGAGGAAGCTGAAGCCGCGCTCGGGGTCATCCAGC
Organism: Pseudomonas sp. VA159-2; assembly: GCF_024126635.1. Classification (NCBI taxonomy): domain Bacteria; kingdom Pseudomonadati; phylum Pseudomonadota; class Gammaproteobacteria; order Pseudomonadales; family Pseudomonadaceae; genus Pseudomonas; species Pseudomonas sp. VA159-2. The sequence goes on from NZ_JAMYBV010000009.1 coordinate 42,362, forward strand.
TGCGGCGAGGACACACCCAGGTCGAGCAGCACGCCACTGACCTTGCCGTCCAGGCCGCGGGCGCGCACTTCGTCGCCGAGCTCGGCAAAGCTGCGCTGCACAATGACAAAGCGGCCGTCTTCGGCCGCCAGCGCTTGCCCGGTGGCAATCGCCTGAGGATCCTTGTCGAACCCCAGCAGCCGCCCCTGGGGCCCGAGCTTGCTGAGGATCAGGCGGCTGTGGCCGCCACGCCCGAAGGTGCCGTCCAGATAGCAACCGTCGGCGCGCAAGGCCAATGCCTCGACAGCTTCGTCGAGCAGGACGGTGATGTGGTTGAAGCCGCTATCTATGGTCACAGGATCAGGTCACGCAAATCATCGGGCATGGCGCCCGGTTGTTGAATAGCTGCGAGGTCGGCTGCCGAAACCGCGTTCCAGGCATCCTCATCCCACAGCTGGAATTTGTTCAGCTGCCCCACCAGCATCGCCTTCTTGTCCAGCTTGGCGTACTCACGCAGGCGTGGCGGCACCAGGAAACGCCCACTGCCATCGAGCTCCAGGTCCACCGCATTACCGATCAGCAAACGCTGCAGGCGGCGGTTTTCCTCACGCAACGATGGCAAGGCGCGCAACTTGGCTTCTATCTGTTCCCACTCATCGAGGGGATAAACACACAAGCAGGGGTCAACGGCGTCGATGGTCACGATCAGTTGACCATTGCAACGCGAATCGAGCTCGTCACGGTACCGGCTCGGCATGGCGAGACGGCCCTTGGCATCGAGACTGACGGCGTTGGCTCCGCGGAACACGGTTGTGATTCCCCACAATGTTAGCTTTTTTGTGTCAGAAAACCCACTTCATCCCACTTTCTGCCACTTGCGCACACTATAGGAATCCGCCCGCCACACCGTCAAGGCACGTTCATAAGGAAATCCCTTACAGGACGGCGATTTAGCGCAACAAAGGAAGGCCGAAGGAATACTGGAGAGGAAAAATGACGGGAAAAATCAAACACACTCAAGCGGATAGAGTGCGAAGTTAAAGTGATTTATTAAGAATAAGATTTTTTTGGTATTACCAGGACACATCTGCTATCGATTCAAGCAGGGAAGGAAGAGGTGGAGAGTCGATCTGTAAGCCGGGTTTTGTCGAGGACAGTCATTCCTCTACGACGGCCATCACTGGACGCCTCTAGCAACCTACCCGGTTCCGACGCGGGCCACGCCGTATGGAACCCTATTTGGTCTTGCTCCGAGTGGGGTTTACCTAGCCACGGACTGTTGCCAGCCGTGCGGTGCGCTCTTACCGCACCTTTTCACCCTTACCGGCACCGAAGTGCTTAGGCGGTTGTTTTCTGTGGCACTTTCCGTAGGCTCGCGCCTCCCAGGCGTTACCTGGCACTCTGCCCTATGGAGCCCGGACTTTCCTCCCCCGCCCCTTGCGGAACAAAAGACGGCAGCGACTGTCCGATCGACTCTCCGCCGCCAAGGTTACCGGGACACGCGCTCGAGAACAAGCGAGACGACAACTAATGTCACTACGCCATTATTCGGCTTTCTGTTTCTCCAAGGCCAATTGGTAGAGCAGGTTCTTGCGCACACCGGTAATTTCCGCCGCCAATGCCGCCGCTTTCTTCAGCGGCATCTCGGCCAGCAGCAAATCCAGCACGCGCTGGGCTTCGGCACTGATTGCCTGCTCCCCCTCCGGGGCGCTCCAGCCAGCCACCAGCACCACGCACTCGCCACGCTGCTGGTTGCTGTCGCCCTGCACGAACCCGCGCAACTCAGCCAACGGCAAGCCCTTGAGGGTCTCGAAGGTCTTGCTGATCTCGCGCGCCAGCACAGCCGGGCGCCCACCACCGAACACCGCCTCCATGTCTTCCAGGCACTCCAGGATACGGTGCGGCGCCTCATAGAAGATCAAGGTCCGCGGCTCTTCCTTGACCTGCTCCAGGCGCGCCCGACGCCCGGCCGCCTTGGCCGGCAGGAAGCCCTCGAAGATGAAGCGGTCCGAGGGCAACCCCGCCGCCGACAATGCGGCGATCAACGCGCAGGCACCCGGCACCGGCACCACCTGCACCCCGGCGGCGCGCGCCTGACGCACCAGGTGATAGCCCGGGTCGGAAATCAGCGGCGTGCCGGCATCGGACACCAGCGCCACATCGTCACCCGCCAGCAAGCGGGTAATGAAGCGCCCGCCCTCGTCGCGCTCGTTGTGCTCATGGCAGGCCGCCAGCGGCGTATCGATGCCAAAGTGCTGCAGCAGGCGCACCGAGTGGCGGGTGTCCTCGGCGGCGATCAGGCTGACCTGGGCCAGCACCTTCAGCGCCCGCGCGCTCATGTCGTCGAGGTTGCCGATGGGCGTGGCCACCACATACAACTTGCCCAACGCGGAATTCGAAACCCCTGCACCATCAGTCACTGCGCACACCTGCTTTCACGGATCAAAGGCCGCCATTGTAGCCCGAGCACCGGCAACAGGGCGCAAAGAACTTCGTCCTGCGCCACGCGCCAGCCACCTATAGTGAAGGTTCACCGTCGGCAACATCGCGCCGGGCGCGAGGCTTGGGTACAATTGCCGGCCAACTTGATCGAGTAACAGGACCTTTACATGATCGCTTGCCTGCGGCTGCTCACAGCCCTCTGCCTCGCTGCCCTGCTGGCAGCCTGCGCCAGCTCGCCCTCATCCAACCTGGGCGAACTGCCGCGCACCCCGGACGCCAGCATCGAGCAACTGCTCGACAAGGCGGCTTCCAGCAAGTCTGCCGAGGACGCGGCCCTGCTGCGCCTGAGCGCCGCCGACCTGGCCTACAAGCAGAAGGACTTCCCGCGCGCGGCTCGCATCCTCGAGCAAGTGCAACTGGAGCCACTCAAGCCTGCCCAGCAAGTGTTCGCCTCGACCCTGGCCGCTGAGCTCGCCATGAGCCGCAACCAGCCCAAGGCCGCCTTGACCGCCCTCGCCCACCCCAGCCTGCAACGGCTCGGCGAACTGCCGGACGAGCAGCAGGTGCGCACCTACAGCGTGCACGCCGCCGCCCTCGAGGCCGACGGCCAGGCCCTGGCCGCCGCCCAGCAGCGCGTGGCACTGAGCCCGCTGCTCAGCGGCCAGGCCGCCGCCAGCAACCAAGACGCGATCTGGGCCCTGGTCGCCGCGCTGCCCGCCGACCAGCTGCAGCAGCCGACCACCAACGAAACCCTGGCCGGCTGGACCAGCCTGGCCTTCGCCGTGAAAAGCGCCGGCACCCTCGAGCAGCAACAAGCCGCCATCGATACCTGGCGCAACCAGCATCCGCAGCATCCGGCCGCCAAGCAACTGCCCACGGCGCTGGTCAAGCTCAAGGAACTGGCCAGCCAGCCGCTGACCAAGATTGCCCTGCTGCTGCCCCAGGAAGGCCCGCTGGCCGGTGTCGCCCGCGCCCTGCGCGACGGCTTCATGGCCGCCCACTTCCAGGCCCAGCAAGGTGGCCAGCCGGCGCCGGCGGTGCAGGTGTTCGACAGCTCGCGCATCACCTCCCTCGACGACTTCTACCGCCAGGCCCAGGCCGCCGGCGTGCAACTGGTGGTCGGCCCGCTGGAAAAACCGCTGGTGAAGAAACTCGCCGCCTACCCGCAGTTGCCGATCACCACCCTGGCGCTGAACTACGCCGATGCCGGGCAGAAAGCCCCGCCGCAGCTGTTCCAGTTCGGCCTGGCCGCCGAGGACGAAGCCCGCGAAGTGGCTCGCCGCGCCCGCGCCGACGGCATGGTCCGCGCCGTGGCCCTGGTGCCGAGCGGCGAATGGGGCGACCGCGTGCTGGCCGCCTTCCGCCAGGACTGGGAAAGCAACGGCGGCACCCTGCTCGCCGCCGAGCGCATTGCCCAGCCCGTCGCCCTGGCCCAGCAGATTGCCCAGCTGTTCCAGCTGCGCCAGAGCGAAGCCCGGGCCAAGAGCCTGCAGAGCACCGTGGGCGGCAACATCGCCGCGCAACCGTCGCGCCGCCAGGACATCGACTTCATCTTCCTCGCCTCGACCCCGCAGCAGGCCCAGCAGATCAAGCCGACCCTGAACTTCCAGTACGCCGGCGACGTGCCGGTCTACGCCACCTCCAACCTGTACAGCGCCAGCGGTGACGTGAACCAGTACAACGACATGAACGGCATCCGCTTCTGCGAAACGCCATGGCTGCTCGACACCAGCAACAGCCTGCGCCAGCAGGTGGTCCAACAGTGGCCGCAGGCCGCCGGCAGCCTCGGCCGCCTGTACGCCATGGGCGTCGACGCCTACAGCCTGGCGCCACGCCTGGGCCAGCTCAAGGCCCTGCCAGACAATCGCGTCGAAGGCCTGTCCGGCAGCCTGAGCATGAACCCCAGCCAACGCGTGGAACGCCAGCTGCCGTGGGCCGAGTTCGCCGGCGGCCAGGTCAAACGCCTGCCGGACACCCCGCGCTGATGCCCAGCGCATCGCCCGGTTGCGCCGGCCAAGCGGCTGAAGACCAGGCCCTTGCCTTTCTGCAAGGGCATGGCCTGCAGCTGCTGACGCGCAACTGGCGATGCACCGGTGGCGAGCTCGATCTGGTCATGCTCGATGCCGATACAGTAGTATTCGTCGAAGTCCGCTACCGGTGGCACGCGCAGTTCGGCGGAGCGCTCGGCAGCATCGATGGGCGCAAGCAGCAGCGACTGGCGCTTGCCGCCAACCTTTTCCTGCAGCACGAGCCCCGCTGGGCCGATCAACCCTGCCGCTTCGACGTCGTCGCGCTGCAGGGCCAGGGCCATGCCGGGCAACCGCTTCAATGGCTGAAAAACGCCTTCGAATGCTGAACCCTATTCGATTTTTTTGCTCTATGTTTCGCGGGCTGGTCACTGTTGCGCGCCGCGCCAGCCACCGCCCCACTTAAGGTCACACCAGATGGACATGCAATCCCGAATTCGCCGGCTGTTCCAGGCCAGCATCGACACCAAGCAACAGGCAATGGACATCCTGGCACCCCACATCGAGCAGGCCAGCCTGGTCATGGTCAACGCCCTGCTCAGCGACGGCAAGATGCTGGCCTGCGGCAACGGCGGTTCGGCCGGCGACGCCCAGCACTTTTCGTCGGAACTGCTCAACCGCTTCGAGCGCGAGCGCCCGAGCCTGCCGGCCATTGCCCTGACCACCGACAGCTCCACGCTCACCTCGATCGCCAACGACTACAGCTACAACGAAGTGTTCTCCAAGCAGATCCGCGCCCTGGGCCAGCCCGGTGACGTGCTGCTGGCGATCTCCACCAGCGGTAACTCGGCCAACGTGATCCAGGCGATCCAGGCCGCGCACGACCGCGAAATGATTGTCGTCGCCCTGACCGGCCGTGACGGCGGCGGCATGGCCTCGCTGTTGCTGCCCGAGGACGTGGAAATCCGCGTCCCCTCGAGCGTCACCGCGCGCATCCAGGAAGTCCACCTGCTGGCGATCCACTGCCTGTGCGACCTGATCGACAGCCAACTGTTCGGGAGTGAAGAATGATCCCCAAGCGTCTCGGCCTGATGGCCCTCACTTTGTGCCTGGGCCTGTCCGGCTGCAGCTCGGTCCTGACCTCGGCACGCAACTCGCCGATCGAGGATGACCGCGGCACCCGCACCATCGGCAGCAAGATCGACGACTCGCTGATCGAGACCAAGGTCTCGGTCAACATCGCCAAGGCCAACCCGGACCTGGACAAGGGCTCGCACATCGTCGTCAGCAGCTACAACGGCGTTGTCCTGCTGGCCGGCCAGACCCCGCGCGCCGACCTCAAGTCCCTCGCCGAGCAGACCGCCGGCCAGGTACAACGGGTCAAGAAAGTGCACAACGAGCTGCAGGTGATGCAACCCTCGTCGATTCTGGCGCGCAACAACGACGCCTGGCTGACCACCAAGATCAAGACCCAGATGCTGACCGACGAAAACGTCCCCAGCTCGCGGATCAAGGTGATCACCGAAAACGGTATCGTCTACCTGCTCGGCCTGGTGCGCCAGCAAGAGGCCAACGCCGCCACCAACGTGGTGCAGGGCGTGTCGGGCGTGCAGAAGATCGTCAAGCTGTTCGAATACATCGATTGACCCTCTCGCCGGCTTGCCGGCGAACCTACCCCACCAGGAAACACCCATGAAGAAGTTGTTGCTGCCCACCCTGCTGATCGGCGCCTTCGCCACCCTCGCCGGCTGCTCGACCCCGAGCGTCATCGTCCTCAACGACGGCCGCGAACTGCAGACCACCGACACCCCGCACTACGACCGCGACTCCGGCTTCTACGAATTCAAGCAACTCGACGGCAAGCCGACCCGCATCAACAAGGACCAGGTTCAGACCATCAAGGACCTGTAATCGGCACCGCGGCAAAAAAAAGGCGATCCATCCGGATCGCCTTTTTTGTTACTTGACCACCTTCAAACTGGGTCGACCGCTCGGACGCGGCGGCTGCCCACCACCTGGCGGCGGCCCCTGGTCATCCGGCTCGACGCTGTCGTCGGCGAGGTCGTCCTCATCGTCGTCCAGCGGCGGCTCCAGCTCGAAGACCATGCCCTGGCCGTTCTCCCGGGCATAGATGCCCAGGATTGCGCTGGCGGGCACATAGAGCGAGTGGGCGACACCACCGAAGCGCCCTTCGAAGCTCACCGCCTCGTTGTCCATGTGCAGGTTACGCACGGCACTGGGCGAGATGTTCAGGACGATCTGGCCATCGCTGGCGAAACCTTGTGGCACCTGGACCGCCGGGTATTCGGCATTGACCAGCATGTGGGGCGTGCAATCGTTGTCGACGATCCACTCGTACAGCGCGCGAACCAGATAGGGGCGACTGGAGTTCATCAACGGCTCCTCTTAAACCTTGCGCATTTCACGTTCGGCAGCGGACAGGCTCGCCTGGAAAGGCTCGCGGGCGAACTGTCGCTCCATGTATTCCAGCAGCGGCTTGGCCTGCCGCGGCAATTCGATCCCCATCACCGGCAATCGCCAGAGGATAGGCAGTAGACAACAATCGACCAGGCTTTGCTCCTCGCTCATGAAGCACGGCATCTCGCCGAACAACGGTGCCACGCCGGTCAAGCTTTCACGCAGCTCCTTGCGCGCCTGGGCCCGGGCCGCATCGCTGTTGCGCGTATCGAGCGCGGTATCGGCCAGGCTGCACCAGTCGCGCTGGATGCGGTGCATCAGCAGGCGGCTGTTGCCGCGCGCCACCGGGTAGACCGGCATCAACGCGGGGTGCGGGTAACGCTCCTCGAGGTACTCCATGACCACGGTCGACTCGTACAGCGCCAGGTCGCGGTCGACCAGGGTCGGCAGGCTGCCATAAGGGTTGACCTCGACCAGCTTGGGCGGCAGGCGATCGGCGGTGACATCGATGATCTGCACGGCAACGCCTTTTTCGGCGAGCACCAGGCGAACCCGATGGGAGTAATGATCAGCGGGGTCGGAATAGCAGGCTAACCTGTTGGTTGCGCCCATGTAGCGCCTCCTCGCACGGGATGCTTGTAAAACTGTAAATGAAAACGCGCCCGGGGCGGCCCAGCACTCATGCTGGGCCGCCCCGGGCGCGTTCAACTACCAGAAACTACTGCGTGATCAGTGCACGTCCTTCCAGTATTCGCGCTTGAGCAAGTAGGCGAACACGAAGAAGAAAGCCAGGAACAGCAACACGTAGGTACCGATGCGCTGGCTTTCCAGTTTGACCGGGTTGGCCGAATAGGCCAGGAAGGTCACCAGGTTCTTGACCTTCTCGTCGAACTGCTCAGGCGTCAGGGTACCGGATTTCTCCTCCACGGTCAGCTGGTCGCACGCCTCATGGGTCAGCGGGCTACCGGTGAGCGGGTCGAACTGCTTCTTGCCATCGACCACGCTCTGCACCTGCTTGCAACCGATCACCTGGTTGCCCTGCAGGCCCACCAGCACGTTCGGCATGCCGACGTTGGGGAACACCTTGTTGTTCACCCCGTATGGCCGCGCCTTGTCTTCATAGAAGCTGCGCAGGTAGGTGTACAGCCAATCGTTGCCGCGTACACGGGCGACCAGGGTCAGGTCGGGCGGTGCCGCCCCGAACCAGGTCTTGGCATCGTTGGGCTGCATGCCGATCTTCATGTGGTCGCCAATCTTGGCGCCGGTGAACACCAGGTTATCGAGCATCAGCTCATGGGGAATGCCCAGGTCGTCGGCCACGCGCTCGTAGCGCTGGAACTTGGCACTGTGGCAACCCATGCAATAGTTGGCGAAGGTGCGCGCGCCATCCTGCATCGCGGCCTTGTCGGTCAGGTCGATGTCGACCTTGTCCAACTCCAGGCCATGTTCGGCGGCGAACGACAGGCTAGGCATCAGTGCCAGCAAGCATACTGCAATCAACTTTTTCATCAGCCAGTCACCCTTTCCGGAACCGGTTTGGTCTTCTCGAGCCTTGTGTAGAACGGCATCAGCAGGAAGTAGGCGAAGTACAACACCGTGCACACCTGCGACAGCAAGGTACGCCCCGGGGTTGGCGCCAGTACGCCCAGCACGCCAAGGATGACGAAGGACACGCAGAACACCAGCAACCAGATCTTGCTCAGCCAACCCTTGTAGCGCATGGAGCGCACGGGGCTGCGGTCGAGCCAGGGCAGCACGAACAGCACGGCGATGGCGGCGCCCATGGCGATGACCCCGAACAGCTTGTCGGGCACCGCCCGCAGGATCGCGTAGAACGGCGTGAAGTACCACACCGGGGCGATGTGCTCAGGCGTCTTGAAGGCGTTGGCCTGTTCGAAGTTCGGTTTTTCCAGGAAATATCCACCCATTTCCGGGAAGAAGAACACCACGGCGCAGAACACGAAGAGGAACACCACCACCCCGGCGATATCCTTCACGGTGTAGTACGGGTGGAACGGAATGCCATCCAGCGGAATGCCGTTCTCGTCCTTTTTCTTCTTGATGTCCACGCCATCGGGGTTGTTCGAACCCACTTCGTGCAGGGCCAGGATGTGCAGCACCACCAGGCCGAGGATCACGATCGGCAGAGCCACCACGTGCAGGGCGAAGAAGCGGTTCAAGGTGATGCCCGAGATCAGGTAGTCACCGCGGATCCACTGGGTCAGGTCGTCGCCGATCACCGGGATGGCGCCGAACAGCGAGATGATCACCTGGGCACCCCAGTACGACATCTGGCCCCATGGCAGCAGGTAGCCCATGAAGGCCTCGGCCATCAGCGCCAGGTAGATCAGCATGCCGAACAGCCAGACCAGCTCGCGGGGTTTCTGGTAGGAGCCGTAGAGCAGCCCGCGGAACATGTGCAGGTAAACCACGATGAAGAACGCCGAGGCGCCGGTGGAGTGAAGGTAGCGCAGGATCCAGCCGTATTCGACGTCGCGCATGATGTACTCGACCGAGGCGAAGGCCTCTTCCGCCGAGGGGGTGAAACTCATGGTCAGCCACACGCCGGTGACGATCTGGTTGACCAGCACCAGCAGTGCCAGGGAGCCGAAGAAATACAGGAAGTTGAAGTTCTTGGGCGCGTAATACTTGCTCAGATGGTCTTCCCACATCTTGGTCGCGGGGAAGCGCGCATCGATCCACTCCATGAACTTGCTCATCATGCGTTCTCCTGGTCGACGCCGATGACGATGATGTCGTCCGACTCGTACGAGTGCGGTGGCACTGGCAGGTTGAGAGGCGCCGGCTGGGACTTGTAGACGCGGCCGGCGAGGTCGTAGTGCGAGCCGTGGCAAGGGCAGAAGTAGCCGCCCACCCATTTCGGCCCCAGGTCGGCAGGCGCGACTTCCGGACGGAACGTCGGCGAGCAGCCCAGGTGGGTGCACAGGCCAACCAGGATGAGGATCTCCGGCTTGATCGAGCGGACTTGCGGGTCAACGTAGGTCGGTTGCACCGACGCCTTGGATTCCGGGTCGGACAGCTCGCCGGTGATCTTTTTCAGATTACCGAGGATCTCCTCCGTTCGCCGCACGATGAATACAGGTTGCCCGCGCCATTCAGCTACCATCTGCTGACCGGGCTCGACCTTGGCGATATTGACCTTCACCGGTGCCCCTGCGGCTTTCGCCTTGGCACTGGGAAACCATGACCCCACGAACGGTACCGCTGCCCCCACTGCCCCCGCTGCCCCGACCACGGATGTCGCGGCTACGAGGAAGCGGCGCCGGCCTGCGTTGACGCCGTCATTGCTCATTCAGTCCTCTCCCATCAGCTTGCTTGGCCTGTTTTGAACAGGCATCTACTTAGGTACGTCTGTGGCACTAAAAATTGGCCGCAATGGTAAGGAACAAATCCACACGCTGACAAGGTGATTACCCGCTCGTCGGGCCACAACCCTCGCTTTGCTTGATCTGCGTCTATGCGACAAACGGCCACGGACTAGCAAAGAGGGTAGTTCAAGACATAAAAAAAGCCCGGCTCCAAACTGGAACCGGGCTTTTTTCGACTGCCGAAGCGCTATTAACGCTTGGAGTACTGAGGACGCTTACGCGCTTTACGCAGACCCACTTTCTTACGCTCGACTTCACGAGCGTCGCGGGTGACGTAGCCAGCACGACGCAGGGCGCCACGCAGGGTTTCGTCGTATTCCATCAGGGCGCGGGTGATACCGTGGCGGATCGCACCGGCCTGACCGCTGACACCACCACCGGAAACGGTGACGTAGATGTCGAACTTCTCAACGGTCTCGGTCAGTTCCAGCGGCTGGCGAACAACCATGCGAGCGGTTTCGCGGCCGAAGAACACGTCCAGGGAACGGTTGTTGATGGAGATGTTACCGGTACCAGGACGCAGGAAAACGCGAGCGGTTGCGGTCTTGCGACGGCCAGTGCCGTAGTTTTGAGTCGCCGACATAATGAACTATCCCGTTAGATCTTCAGTTCTTGAGGCTGCTGAGCAGTGTGTGGGTGAGCAGCACCCGCGTACACTTTCAGCTTGCGGTACATGTCGCGACCCAGCGGGTTCTTCGGCAGCATGCCTTTGACCGCGGTTTCGATGACACGCTCAGGGGCCTTGGCGATCAACTTCTCGAAGTTGATTTCCTTGATACCGCCCGGGAAGCCGGAGTGGGAGTAGTACATCTTGTCGGAAGACTTGGCACCAGTCACACGGATTTGCTCGGCGTTGATGACGACGATGTAGTCGCCGGTGTCAACGTGAGGGGTGTATTCTGGCTTGTGCTTGCCACGCAGGCGGCTAGCGATTTCGGTAGCCAGACGACCCAGGGTCTGACCAGCGGCGTCGACTACGAACCACTCGCGCTTTACTGTTTCCGGTTTAGCAGTAAAAGTTTTCATTCTCTAAAGCCTCAGAGGCCGCCCAGCGAAAAATAGACGGCGAATCTTACTGGATAGTGCACAGCTTGCCAAGGGCAAGCGCGCAGCCGAACGCTGACGCTTTTGGGGGCTCGGGTCGGGCACGCCAATGTTCGACAAAGGTTCTTCAGTCATGGTGGTGCATCACTTCCGCCACGCGAAGAGCTGCCGAATTATCCAGATTGCACAAGAAATTTCAACCTGCTTTTATGGGCTTCTTTGCCTGGAGCGCTTTTTTGATGGAATACCGCAAGCTCGGTCGCACCGACCTCAACGTCAGCGCCCTGTGCCTGGGCACCATGACCTGGGGCGAACAGAACACCCAGGAACAGGCTTTCGCCCAGATCGCCCTAGCCAAGGCCTGCGGCATCAACTTCATCGACACCGCCGAGATGTACCCGGTGCCGCCCCGCCCGGAAACCTACGCCGCCACCGAGCGCATCATCGGCAACTGGTTCGCCGCCAACGGCGACCGCGACGACTGGTTCCTGGCCAGCAAGGTCGCCGGCCCCGGCAACGGCATCAGCCATATCCGCGACGGCCAGCTCAAGCACAATCGCCAGCACATCGTCGCGGCACTGGAGCAAAGCCTGAAGCGCCTGCAGACCGACCGCATCGACCTGTACCAACTGCACTGGCCCGAGCGCAGCACCAACTTCTTCGGCAAGCTCGGCTACCAGCACCTGCCCCACGACCTGTTCACGCCGCTGGAAGAAACCCTGGAGGTGCTCGACGAACAGGTGCGCGCCGGCAAGATCCGCCATATCGGCCTGTCCAACGAAACCCCGTGGGGCACGATGAAGTTCCTGCACCTGGCCGAAACCCGCGGCTGGCCACGCGCGGTGTCGATCCAGAACCCCTACAACCTGCTCAACCGCAGCTTCGAGGTGGGCCTGGCCGAGGTGGCGATTCGTGAACAGTGCGGGCTGCTGGCCTACTCGCCGCTGGCCTTCGGCATGCTGTCGGGCAAGTACGAGAACGGCGCCCGCCCGGCGCAAGGCCGCCTGACCCTGTTCAGCCGCTTCGCCCGCTATTCCAACCCGCAGACCGTGGCGGCCTGCAGCCGCTACGTGCAACTGGCCCGCGAGCACGGGCTGGACCCGGCGCAGATGGCCCTGGCGTTCGTCACCCGCCAGCCGTTCGTCACCAGCAACATCATCGGCGCCACCAGCATCGAGCAGTTGCAGAGCAATATCGACAGCCAGGCACTGAACCTGGGCGACGAGCTGCTGGCGGCGATCGAGGCGCTGCATCAGGAGCAGCCGAACCCGGCGCCCTGAGCCGAGGCCCGCTCCTGCACGGTCGCGGCAGCGGGCTTGCCCCGCGATGGGGAATACAGGGTAGACACAATCGCCAAAAAATAAGACGATCCAGCCGGTGATTGACCACTCTACCCTATAAGAACAATGACAATGATGTTTACCCAACCCTCCGCGTCCTTGCGGCGCGTCAGCATCCTGGCCATTGATAAAGTGTTCGCCTCGACACTGATGCAGGCCAAGGACTTCTTCCACCTGGCCAGCCTGCGCTACAGCAAGCAGCTGGGCCTGGGCCTGCAGCCGATGTTCGAGATCGGCCTGGTGAGCCCGGACGGCCTGCCCGTGGACAGTTTCAGCAACGTGCAGCTACCGGTCGACGGCGGCCTGGACGATGCCGACGTGATCATTCTCCCGGCGTTCTGGGACGACTTCGACAACCTCCTGCAACGTTACCCGCAGGTACTGCCCTGGCTGCGCGAGCAGCATGCCCGTGGCGCGGTGCTGTGCGCCGAGGCCAGTGGCGTGCTGTGGCTGGCCGAGTCGGGCCTGCTCGACGGCAAGGAGGCGACCACCTACTGGCGCTTCTTCGCCAGCTTCGCCGAGCGCTACCCGAAGATCCGCCTCAACCAGGACAAGCACCTGACCGACGCCGACAACCTGTACTGCGCCGGCGGCACCACCTCGGCCTGCGACCTGTACATCTACCTGATCGAGCGCTTCTGCGGGGCGAACGTCGCCCGGGCGGTGGCCCGCGACATCCTCTATGAAGTACAGCGCAGCTACACGCCCGGACGCATGGGCTTCGGCGGCCAGAAGCTGCACCAGGACCTGATCATCCTGCAGATCCAGCACTGGCTCGAGGAGCACTTCGCCGACAAGTTCCGCTTCGAGGACGTGGCGCGCAACCACGGCATGAGCATCCGCAACTTCATGCGCAGGTTCCAGAGCGCCACCGGCGACAAGCCGCTGCACTATTTGCAGCGCCTGCGCATCGAGACCGCCAAGGGCCTGCTGTCGAGCACACGCAAGAGCATCAAGACCATCAGCTACGAGGTCGGCTACGACGACGCGAGCTTCTTCGCCCGGTTGTTCCGCCAGCACACGGAGTTGTCGCCGAACCAGTATCGGCAGCAGTTCATGCAGGAAGCTTGAGGCATTGGGGCTGCTTTGCAGCCCTTTCGCGACACAAGGCCGCGCCTACAGGAGTCACGCGATCCCTGTAGGAGCGGCCTTGTGTCGCGAAAGGGCCGCAAAGCGGCCCCAGATTCTTAAGGTTTGTGCGCCCGCGACAGGAACTCGTGGGACTGCATCTCCAGCAACCGGCTGAGCGTGCGCTGGAACTCGAAGCTCAGGCGACCACCGGTATACAGGTCCTTGAGCTCCACCTCGGCCGAGATGATCAGCTTCACGTTACGGTCGTAGAACTCATCGACCATGTTGATGAAGCGCCGGGCGATGTCGTCGGTGGTCACGCCCATCTGCTCGACGTTGCTCAGCAGCACGGCGTGGAAGATCTTGCCCAGCTCGATGTAGTCGTTCTGGCTGCGCGGTCCGTCGCACAGGGCGCGGAAGTCGAACCAGGCGACGTCGTCACAGGTGCGCAGGGCGTGGATCGGACGGTTTTCGATCATCAGCACGTCGTTGTCGACGGCCTGGGTGCACTCGGGGGTCAGTGCCTTGAAGCTGGCACGCATGCTTTCGTGCGCCGCCTCGTTGAGCGGGAAGTGGAACAGCTCGGCCTGCTCCAGGTGGCGCAGGCGATAATCCACGCCGCTGTCGACGTTCACCACGTCGGTGTACTGCTTGATCATGGCGATGGCAGGCAGGAAGCGCGCACGCTGCAGGCCGTCCTTGTACAGGCCGTCCGGCACGATGTTGGAAGTTGCCACCAGCGACACGCCGTTCTTGAACAGCTCTTCCATCAGGGTGCCGAGGATCATGGCGTCGGTGATGTCGGAGACGAAGAACTCGTCGAAGCAGATCACCTTGGCCTCGTCGCTGAAGCGCTTGGCAATGATGGTCAGCGGGTTCTTCTCGCCCTTGAGGGTCTTCATTTCCTCGTGGACACGCTTCATGAAGCGGTGGAAGTGCGTGCGCATCTTCTGCTTGAACGGCAGCGCTTCGTAGAAGGTATCGACCAGGTAGGTCTTGCCTCGCCCTACCCCGCCCCAGAAGTACAGGCCCTTGACCGGCGTCTGTTCCTTCTTGCCGAACAGCTTGCCGAACACGCCCGGCTTGTTGTTCTGCGCGCGCACCAGGTCGTCGTACAGGCGCTGCAGGTGGCGCACCGCAGTTTCCTGCGCCGCGTCATGGAAGAAGTCGGGACGTTTCAGATCTGCTTGATAGCGTTCTAGAGGAGTCATGATTTCGTTAGCGAGGCAACAAAAAACGGGCCGTCACTGTAGCGACAGGCCCGCCTGATGGCAATGATACATGCGACCACTTGCCTCATTACCAGAGAAGGCAAGCACTCCACGTCGCCTGTAGGAGCGGCCTTGTGTCGCGAAAGGGCCGCAAAGCGGCCCCGACAGTTGCGCATGAAACAAAAATCCCGGGGCCGCTACGCGCCCCTTTCGCGACACAAGGCCGCTCCTACAGGGCAGGCGCTCAGTCCTGCTGCGGCGCCAGGGCCTCGCGCAAGCTCGCGATGGCCGCGTCACGGGCTTCGGCGCTCTCGAGCCGCGGCCCTTCGGCCACCTGCTCGCCTTCCAGCCACAGGCTGAAGCTCAAGCCCTCGACCCGTACATCGGCCTCGCCAGCTTGTTGCAGTTGCTTGCTCACGGCACCGGCGCTCTTGCCATCGGCGAAGCTGCGCGACAGCAGCAGTTGCTCGCCATCGGCAGCCAGCAGGCGGAAGCGGAAACTGCCGTCCTCGTCACGGAAACTGACGAAACGGGCGCTCTTGGCGGCCTTCTTCTTCACTTCAGCGCTGGCCTGCACGGCCGTGCGGAACGAACGCAGGCCCACCGCCTCGCGCAATTGCTCGAGGAACGGCGTGGCGATCTTGCGCGCCTTGGCAGCGCCGGCCAGGAGGATGTCTTCCAGGTCCGAGGGGCGTGCAATCAACTGATGGTAGTGCTCGCGCTTTTCGGCCAGCTGGCCGTCGAGCAACTGGAACAGGCGTTGCTTGGCCTCGCCCCAGCCCAGCCCCTGCAGCAGCTCGTCGCGGAACGCGGCCGACTGCGCTGGCGTCGAGAACGCCTGGAACAGGGTGAACAGGTGCGAATTGTCCGGGTCCTTCGCCTCGCCCGGGGCGCGGGAGTCGGTGACGATGCGCGAGATCGCGTCCTTCATGTCCTTGGCGCTGGTGAACAACGGAATGGTGTTGTCATAGCTCTTGGACATCTTGCGACCGTCCAGGCCCGGCAGGGTGGCCACGGTTTCCTCGATGACCGCCTCGGGCAGGGCGAAGAAGTCCTTGCCCTGGCCGAACAAGTGGTTGAAGCGCTGGCCGATGTCGCGGGCCATTTCCACGTGCTGGATCTGGTCGCGACCGACCGGCACCTTGTGCGCGTTGAACATCAGGATGTCGGCGGCCATCAGCACCGGGTAGCTGAACAGGCCCATGCTCACGCCGGCGTCCGGGTCTTCGCCGGCCTCGACGTTCTTGTCCACCGAGGCCTTGTAGGCGTGGGCGCGGTTGAGCAGGCCCTTGGCCGCGACACAGGTCAGCAGCCAGGTCAGCTCGGGGATCTCGGGGATGTCGGACTGCCGGTAGAAGGTCACCTTGTCCGGGTCCAGGCCACCGGCCAGCCAGGTGGCGGCGATTTCCAGGCGCGAGCGCTGGATGCGCAGCGGGTCGTCGCACTTGATCAGGGCGTGGTAGTCGGCCAGGAAGTAGAACGAGTCGGCACCGGGCTGCTGGCTGGCGAGGATGGCCGGGCGGATGGCGCCGGCGTAGTTGCCCAGGTGCGGGGTGCCGGTGGTGGTGATACCGGTGAGAATGCGCGTGGTCATGGTGTTCGCTTATTCAGGCTTGGCTCAGTTCGAAAGGCGCGGCAGCAGCAGATCCTTCAGATCGGTCAGCTTGCCATGGAAGAAGTGTCCGCATTCTGCCACTTTCAGCAGCTCATGGGGACGCGACAGGGCGTCGGACCAGTCGTAGACCAGCTGCGGGGCGACCACTTCGTCGCTGTCCGGCTGGATGATAGTGAGCGTGACGCGCTCGGGCAGAGGGAACTGTTCGGTCAGGCGCATCACCGCCGGGGCGATCATGAACAGTTGTTGCAATTCGCTGCCCTCGCCCTCCAGGCGCCCGGCCAGGCTGGTGGCGACGAAGCCGCCGAAGGAGAAGCCCATCAGCACCAGGGGCAGCTCGGGATGCTGTTCGCGCAGCCAGGTCGCCACGGCTTCGGCGTCGTCTACCTCGCCGGCGCCCATGTCATGGCTGCCAGCGCTCTGGCCGACGCCCCGGTAGTTGAAGCGCAAGGTGACGTAGCCGGCATCGCGGGCGGTGCGCTGCAGGGTCGAGACCACCTTGTTGAGCATGGTGCCGCCCTGGACCGGGTTGGGGTGGCAGATCAGCACCGCGCCGCGGGCGTCGGCCACGTCCAGGTACAAGGCTTCCAGCTGACCGCACGGGCCATCGATGAACAAGGGGGTTTCGCGGATAAGCAAGGCACTACTCCGTGACCTCGGGAAGGGTCGACTCGTCTAGCTGAGGAATTCTGTTCTGATTTGCGATCGCTCGCGGTATACAGCGCAGGTCTGAGCCGTTAACGTAAAGCAAAGCCGTTTATAGAGGAAGGACTCGTGGAACACTCGCTCCTTGTTTGGTTGCTGCCGACCCTGGCCCTGGTTGTCGGCGTGGTCGTCGGTTTCGCGCTGGCCCGCCTGCTGCCCAATGCGGCACCGAGCAACACCCAACGCCAGCTGGATGACATCCAGCAGCGTTTCGACAATTACCAGAACGAAGTGGTGACCCACTTCAACAGCACCGCTTCGCTGGTCAAGAAGCTGACCCAGAGCTACCAGGACGTCCAGGATCACCTGGCCGATGGCGCCAACCGCCTGGCCCTGGACGAGCTGACCCGCCAGCGCCTGCTGGCCGCGCTGCATTCGGACGCCGCGCAAGGTCCGCGCGACCGCCTGACGCCGCCCAAGGACACCGCCGAAGTGCCACGCGACTATGCGCCCAAAGCGCCGAACTCGCCGGGTATGCTCGACGAGAGCTACGGGCTCAAGCGTTAAATCAAAAGGCCTCGCAAGAGGCCTTTTTTTGTACCCGCTGTGCGCCGGCAAGCCGGCGCCTACAGATACCAAGGCGCGACGCTGTCCTCCAGCTGGTAAAGCGCCCGGGCGTCGGCCAGCACATGCGGCGCCAGGCGCGCCTGGCGAACCAGGCTGTACAGCGCCGCCAGCACCACGGCGTGCCGGTCGACCTCGAAGAACCGCCGCAACTGCTGACGGGTATCGCTGCGCCCGAAACCATCGGTCCCCAGGGACATGAAGGGCGCCTGCACATACTCGGCGATCAATTGCGGCCAGGCCCGCACATAGTCGCTCGCCGCGATCACCGGTGCGTCGCCGGGCAGGCAGCCACGCAGATGGCAGTCTTGCTCGCCGCCCGCCAGCGCAACCCGTCGCGCATCCCGGGCGTCGCGCGCCAGTTCGCTGAAGCTGGTGACGCTGAACACCTCGCAATCGACCTGCCAGTCGTTCGCCAGCAACTCGCCCGCCGCGATCACCTCGCGCAGGATCGTGCCCGAGCCCAACAAACGCACCTGGCCGAGCGGGCGCTGCGCCTGCTGCCGGGTGTACAGATACATGCCACGCAACACGGCCTCCCGCGCGCCATCGGGCAACGATGGCTGTGCATAGTTTTCGTTCATCACCGCCACATAGTGGAATTCATCGCACTGCTCCACCAGCATGCGCCGCGCGGCATGGTCGAGGATCACCGCCAGCTCGCCGGCGAAACAGGGGTCCCAGGCCCGGCAGTTGGGCACCATCGAGGCCATCACCAGGCTGGAGCCGTCCTGGTGCTGCAGCCCTTCCCCACCCAGGGTGGTGCGCCCGGCGGTGGCGCCCAGCAACAGCCCGCGGGCACGCTGGTCGGCGGCGGCCCAGATCAGGTCGCCGACCCGCTGGAAACCGAACATCGAGTAATAGATGTACACCGGCAACATCGGTTCGCCATGCACCGCGTAGGCGGTGGCCGCCGCGATCCAGGAAGACAGCGCCCCGGCCTCGGTGATGCCCTCCTCCAGCAGCTGGCCGTCGCGCGCCTCCTTGTAGACCAGCAACGAGCCGGCGTCCTCGGGTTCGTAGCGCTGCCCCTGGGGGGCATAGATGCCGATCTGGCGGAACAGGCTGGCCATGCCGAAGGTGCGCGCCTCGTCGGCGACGATCGGCACCACCCGCGGCCCCAGGCCCGGCGCCTTCAGCCAGTTGCCCAACAGGCGCACGGCAGCCATGGTGGTGGACATCTGCTTGCCGTCGGCGTGCAAGGCAAAGCCGGCGAAGGCATGCAGCTCCGGCAAGGGCAGTGTCTCGCAGTCGGTGCGCCGCCTTGGCAGTGGCCCGCCCAGGGCTGCGCGGCGCTGGCGCAGGTAGCGCATTTCCGGGCTGTCCTCGGCCGGGCGATAGAACTGCAACTGCTCCACCGCCTGGTCCGACAGCGGCAGGCGAAAACGATCGCGGAACGCCAGCAACGCCTGCACGTCGAGCTTCTTGGCCTGATGCGCGGTCATCCGCGATTCACCGGCACTGCTCATGCCGTAGCCCTTCTTGGTCTTGGCCAGGATCACCGTCGGCCGGCCCTTGCACGCCTTGGCGGCGGCATAGGCGGCGTGCAGCTTGCGAAAATCATGGCCGCCGCGCTTGAGCGCGTTGATTTCGTCGGTGCTCATGTGCGCCACCAGGCGCTGCAAGGCCGGGTGCTGCTTGAAGAAATGCTCGAGGTTGTAGCTGCCGTCCTTGGCGCCAAGGGTCTGGAACTGGCCGTCCGGGGTCGCCGCCAGCTGACGCAGCAGCGCATGCTCGTGGTCGCGGGCGAACAGCGGGTCCCATTCCGAGCCCCACAGCACCTTGATCACATTCCAGCCGGCGCCACTGAACAGCGCTTCCAGCTCCTGGATGATCTGGCCATTGCCGCGCACCGGGCCGTCCAGCCGTTGCAGGTTGCAGTTGACGATGAACGTCAGGTTGTCCAGCCCTTCGCGCGCAGCCAGGGTCAGGCCGGCGATGGATTCGGGCTCGTCCATCTCGCCGTCGCCGAACACGCCCCACACATGCCGCCGCGAGGTGTCGAGCAGGCCACGGTGCTGCAGGTAGCGCATGAAGCGCGCCTGGTAGATCGCATTGAGCGGGCCGATGCCCATGGAGCCGGTGGGGAACTGCCAGAAGTCGGGCATCAGCCAGGGGTGTGGATAAGAGCACAGGCCGTTGCCGGCGACTTCCTGGCGGTAGTTGGCCAGTTGCGCCTCGCCCAGGCGCCCCTCGAGAAACGCCCTGGCATAAATGCCCGGCGCCGAATGCGGCTGGAAGAACACCAGGTCGGCGCTGCGCCCCGGCCCGTCGCCTTCGCCGCGAAAGAAATGCTGGAAGCCGACCTCGAAGAGCTCCGCCGCCGAGGCGTAGCTGGCAATGTGTCCGCCCAGCTCGCCATAGGCGTGGTTGGCGCGCACCACCATGGCCAGGGCGTTCCAGCGCAGGATGCTGGTAATGCGCTGGTCCAGCTCCAGGTCACCGGGGTAGGCGCCCTGCTGCTCCACCGCCAGGGTGTTGCGATAGGCCGAGAAGGCCTGGGCCTCGCGCGCCAGGCCCAACTCCAGGGCGTGGGCCTGCAAACGCTGCAACAGATACCGCGCGCGCGTCGGCCCGCAGTGGACCAGGGTCGATTCCAACGCCTGGCACCATTCCGCCGTTTCCCCGGGGTCACTGTCCAGGGCCTCGTCCAGGGCCGTCAGCGGCTCGTTCGGATTCATCATCGCTACCATCGCTCAAGCCTCGTGCGTGGCGGTTCAGGCACAGGCCTTCAGGGCCTGGGCAATGTCGGCCAGCAAGTCGTCGATGTCCTCCAGGCCCACCGAAAGCCGTACCAAGCCTTCCGAGATGCCATGCGCGGCGCGCTCTGCCTGGGTATAGCTGGAATGGGTCATGCTCGCCGGGTGCTGGGCCAGCGATTCGGCGTCGCCCAGGCTGACCGCACGGCTGAACAGTTGCAGGGCGTTCATGAAGCGGCGCCCAGCCTCGATGCCACCCTTGAGTTCGAAAGCGATCATCCCGCCTGGCAGGCGCATCTGCCGCTGCGCCAAGGCGTACTGGGCGAACGACGGCAGGCCTGGGTAGTGGATCAGTTCCACCTGGGGCTGGCGCGCCAGGTACTCGGCCACCTGGCGCGCGTTGGCGCAGTGCCGGTCCATGCGCAGGGCCAGGGTCTTGATGCCGCGCATCAGCAAGGCGGCATCATGCGGCGAGAGCACCGCGCCGGTCATGTCCTTGAGCCCTTCCAGGCGAATCCGCTCGACCAGCGCCTGACGCCCGACCACCAGGCCGGCGGTGATATCGCCATGGCCAGATAGGTACTTGGTGGCCGAGTGCACCACCAGGTCGGCACCCAGCTCCAGCGGCCGCTGCAGGTACGGCGTGCAGTAGGTGTTGTCGACCACGATGCTCAGGTCATGGCCGCGGGCCGCCTCGGCCACCGCGGCGATATCCACCAGCTGCATGTTGGGGTTGGCCGGGGTCTCGAAGTAGATCATGCGCGTCCTGGCGCTGAGCGCGGCCTTGAGCGCGGCGCTGTCGTTAAGGTCGACATGGCGGATCTTCACCCCGAATTCGCCGATGCCATGGTGCAGGTAGGCGAAGGTACAGCCGTACAGGGTGCTGCCAACGATCAGCTCGTCCCCCGGGCGTAGCAGGGTCCATAGCGTGGCGGTGATGGCGCCCATGCCCGAGGCCAGCGCCAGCCCGGCCTCGCCGCCTTCGAGCGAGGCCATGCGCTGCTCCAGCAACGCCAGGGTCGGGTTGGAAATGCGGCTGTAGAAATGCCCGGGCTGCTCGCCGGCAAAGCAGGCGGCGCCGTATTCGACCGTGGGGAAGGCGTAGGTGGCGGTCTGGTAGACCGGCGGCACCAGCGCGCCGCCGTGGGACAGCGGGTCATAGCCGTGGTGGATGGCCCGCGTGGAAAAACCGGTGTTGTTATTGGAGTCGCGCATGGCAACAGCCTCTTGTGGTTTGCTATAAGCTTATGCCACCGGGCCGCGACGTTTTTTCCAAAGTTGCCCACGCTTACCGGCCATTGCTGAAATAAAAACAATAAAAATCAACCTGGGAGGGCAAGATATGCCTTCGTCGCTGGACCGCACCGACCGCGCCCTGCTCGCGGCCCTGCAAGACAACGCGCGCCTGACCGTTTCCGAACTCGCCGACCAGGTCGCCCTGACCACCTCGCCTTGCTGGCGACGGGTCAAGCTGCTCGAGGACAACGGCTACATCACCGGCTACCAGGCCATCCTCTCGCCCAAGTCGCTGGGTTTCGGCGTGACCGCCTTCGTCAGCATCATGATGGACTCGCACACCAAGGACATGGCCCTGGCGTTCGAGCAGCGGCTGATGGAAATCCCCGAGATCGTCGCCTGCCACAATATTTCCGGGCGCTATGACTTCCTGCTGGAGATCCTCGCCCGCGACCTTGAGTCGTTTGGCGAGTTCACCCGCGAGGTGCTGCAGCGCTTGCCGGGGGTGAAGGAGATCTATTCGAGTTTTTCGTACAAGGCGGTGAAGGAGCGGCGGGTGATTCCGGTGTCCGAGAAACATATCTAGCCTCCTGGGGGCGCTCCGCGCCCCTTTCGCGACGCAAGGCCGCTCCTACAGGGGAACGCGATCGCCTGTAGGAGCGGCCTTGCGTCGCGAAAGGGCTGCAAAGCAGCCCCAGCGCTACCGAAGCGAACAAAAAACCCCGCCGAAGCGGGGTTTCTCAGGTCACGCGGATACTCAGATCGCGCCGCGCTGGCGCAACATATCCAGCACCTGCTTCACGCCTTCATCGACGCTGACCGACTGGGTGTCGATCACCAGGTCGGCATCCAGCGGCACATCGAACGGGAAGCTCTCGCCCGGGATGTTGTCGCCGCCAGCGGCATACAGGCCCTGCGGATCACGCTCGCGGCAGACCAGCGGCGAGGCCTGCACATAGACAGTCACCAGACGCTCCTTGCCGATCAGCGCCTTGGCCTGTTCGCGGCCTTCGGCATCCGGGGCGACGAACGCGGCCAGGGTCAGCATGCCGGCTTCGTTGAACTGGCGCGCCACATGGGCGGCGCGGCGCCAGTTCTCGGTGCGCCCGGCACGGTCCTGCGCCAAGCCCTTGTTCAGGTCGTGGCGCAGGTTCTGGCCATCGAGCACATACACCGCACGGCCCATGTCGAACAGCTTGCGCTCCACGGCATAGGCCAGGGTGCTCTTGCCCGCGCCAGACAGGCCGCTGAACAGCACGGTGGCCGGCTGCTGGCCGAAGCGCAGGGCACGCTCCTCGGTGGACACATGGGCCAGCTTGCCGTGCTGCCCGGCACTGCCATGGGGCAGTACCGGCGGGGCGATGATCATACCGGCGCCGACGGTGCCATTGGTCAGGCGGTCGATGACGATGAACGCACCGGTGGTGCGGTTGCTGTCGTAGCCGTCCAGGGCGATGGCACTGTCCAGCGCCACTTTCACCCGGCCGATCTCGTTCAGTTGCAGCGCGCTGGCGGCGCCCTGCTCGAGGGTGTTCACATCGACCTTGTGGCTGATGCTGGCGATCGAGCCCGGCACATAGCTGGTGGCGCGCTTGATGTCGTACTTCTTGCCCGGGAGCATCGGCTCCTCGGCCATCCATACCAGCATGGCGTCGAACTGGTCGGCCACCTGCGGCACGTTGTCGGCATGCACCAGCAGGTCGCCGCGGGAGATGTCGATCTCGTCTTCCATGGTCAGGGTCACCGCCTGGCCTGGGCCGGCGTTTTCCAGCTCACCTTCGAAGGTGACGATGGACTTGACCCGGCTGCTCTTGCCCGACGGCAGCACGACGATCTCGTCGCCCTTGTGCACCACGCCCCCGGCGATGGTGCCGGCAAAGCCGCGGAAGTTCAGGTTCGGGCGGTTGACGTACTGCACCGGGAAACGCAGGTCGGTGACATTGCGGTCGCCGGCGATCTCGACAGTTTCGAGGATTTCCATCAGTGCCGGGCCCGTGTACCACGGCGAGCGCTCGCTGCGGTTGACCACGTTGTCGCCCTTGAGCGCCGACATCGGCACGAAGTGCAGGCTCGATGGCTTGAGGTCGATGCCCTCGGCGAACTTCAGGTAGTCGGCCTTGATCGACTCGAACACCTGCTCGTCGAAGCCCTTGAGGTCCATCTTGTTGACCGCGACGACGATGTGCTTGATACCCAGCAGGGAGGCGATGTAGCTGTGCCGGCGGGTCTGGGTCTGCACGCCGTAGCGGGCATCGACCAGGATGATCGCCAGGTCGCAGGTGGACGCGCCGGTGGCCATGTTGCGGGTGTACTGCTCGTGGCCCGGGGTGTCGGCGATGATGAACTTGCGCTTGGCGGTGGAGAAGTAGCGGTAGGCGACATCGATGGTGATGCCCTGCTCGCGCTCGGCCTGCAGGCCGTCGACCAGCAACGCCAGGTCGACTTCCTCACCCGTGGTGCCGGACTTCTTCGAATCGCGGGTGATGGCCTCGAGGTGGTCCTCGTAGATCATCTTCGAGTCGTGCAGCAGGCGCCCGATCAGGGTGCTCTTGCCGTCGTCCACGTTGCCGCAGGTGAGGAAACGCAGCAGTTCTTTGCGCTCATGCTGAGCCAGATAAGCGAGGATGTCTTCGCTGATCAAATCGGATTGGTGCGACATGGAGTAACCCTGAAAATTAGAAGTAGCCCTGACGTTTCTTGTCTTCCATGGAACCGGCGCCATCGTGGTCGATGACCCGGCCCTGGCGCTCGGAGGTGCGCGTCAGGAGCATTTCCTGAATGATGTCGGTCAGCGTCTCGGCTTCGGACTCGACCGCCCCGGTCAACGGGTAGCAGCCGAGGGTACGGAAACGCACCTTCTTCTTGACGATCCGCGCTTTCTCTTCCTCGGAGAGGTGCTCGAGGATGCGCGCGTCGTCGATCATGATCAGGGTGCCGTTCTTCTCGATCACTTCGCGCTCGGCGGCGAAGTACAGCGGCACGATCGGGATGCCTTCGAGGTAGATGTACTGCCAGATGTCCAGCTCGGTCCAGTTCGACAAGGGGAACACGCGGATCGACTCGCCCTTGTTGACCTTGCCGTTGTAGATGTTCCACAGCTCCGGGCGCTGGTTCTTCGGGTCCCAGCGGTGCTTGCTGTCGCGGAACGAGTAGACGCGCTCCTTGGCCCGCGACTTCTCTTCGTCGCGGCGCGCGCCACCGAAGGCGGCGTCGAAGCCATGCTTGTCCAGTGCCTGCTTCAGGCCCTGGGTCTTCATGATGTCGGTGTGCTTGGAGCTGCCATGGGTGAACGGGTTGATGCCCTGCGCCACACCCTCGGGGTTGACGTGGGTGATCAGCTCCAGGCCCATCTCTTCGACCATCTTGTCGCGGAAGCGGTACATCTCCTGGAACTTCCACTGGGTGTCGACGTGCATCACCGGGAACGGCAGCTTGCCCGGGAAGAACGCCTTGCGCGCCAGGTGCAGCATGACCGCGGAATCCTTGCCGATCGAGTACAGCATCACCGGGTTGTCGAACTCGGCGGCCACCTCGCGGATGATGTGGATGCTCTCCGCCTCCAGCTGTTTCAAGTGCGTCAGATTGTCGACCATGGCTACTCACGAAAAACGATCTTATGGACGGCCTGCGGGCCGTGTTCGAGCGAGCCACTTTATCACAGCGCCCTGTTCTATTTAGGAGGCTGCCTAGATCGAAACAATCTAACGATATGACTGGGGGTTTGGGACCTGCGAGGCCCCTGTAGGAGCGGCCTTGTGTCGCGAAAGGGCTGCAAAGCAGCCCCGGCGATCTATGCATCAACGCTGAAATCCTGGGGCCGCTTTGCGCCCCTTTCGCGACACAAGGCCGCTCCTACAGGAACGCCATCTGCATCATCAGATCGGATTCGGGCAATCGATGAACAGGTGCTCCAGGGCAAAACGCCGCGCCAGGTAATCGCCCAGCGCCTGCACGCCGTAGCGCTCGGTGGCGTGGTGCCCGGCGGCGATGAAGCTGATGCCGTTTTCCCGGGCACTGTGGAAGGTCTGCTCGGAAGCCTCGCCACTGATGAACAGGTCGACCCCGGCGGCAATGGCATTGTCGATGTAGCCCTGCCCACCGCCGGTGCACCAGCCGACCCGGCGGATCATCTGCTCGCCCTCGACCACCAGCGGCTCGCGGCCCAGGGCCTCCTGCACACGCCGGGCAAAGTCACGTACCGACAGCGGCTCGGCCAGCGAGCCGACCAGGCCGACCACCTTGGGGTTGTTCGGGTCCAGCGGGCCTTCGACGGTGATGTCCAGCTGGCGCGCCAGCTGCACGTTGTTGCCCACCTCCGGGTGCACATCCAGCGGCAGGTGGAAGGTCAGCAGGCTGATGTCGTGCTTGAGCAGGGTTTTCAGGCGGCGCTGCTTGATGCCGGTGATGCACGGATTCTCGCCTTTCCAGAAATAGCCATGGTGGACCAGCACCAGGTCGGCCTCGGCTTCGACCGCGGCGTCCAGCAGCGCCTGGCTGGCGGTCACGCCGCTGACGATGCGGCTGACCTGCGGGCGGCCCTCGACCTGCAGGCCGTTGGGGCAATAGTCCGGGATCCTGGCGCTGCCCAGGTAGCGCTCGGCTTCCTCGACCAGGGTATTGAGGGCGACGGCCATGAAAAATCTCCTCGAATTCGGCGTTGCGGCAGGGCCCCAGGCCCTATAATGGCCGCCATTATGGGCCGTCGCCGGTTTCGGGGGAACCGCTGTCAGGGTACTCCCCCCTCGTGGGGCCAGCCGGCTGCCACACCGTACACACACGGCGTGGCAGCGGGCTTGCCCGGCGATACAGCAACCATCGCCAGCCGTTTTTTTCACGTGTATGATCGCGCGCGCTCGCCCCGGGCCGAACTGACATGGCCCCCGCCCTACTCCCAGGATTCATTCATGTTCAAGGCTCTGCGTTACTTCGGCTGGCCCCTGCTCACCGGCGTGCTGATCGCCCTGCTGATCATCCAGCGCTTCCCGCAATGGGTCGGCCTGCCCAGCCAGGACGTCAACCTGCAGCAGGCACCGCAAACCACCAAGATCATGCAGGGCCCGGTATCCTATGCCGATGCGGTGACCCTCGCCGCGCCCGCCGTGGTCAACCTGTACACCACCAAGGTGGTGAACAAGAGCGCCCACCCGCTGTTCGAAGACCCGCAGTTCCGCCGTTTCTTCGGCGACAACCTGCCCAAGCAGCGGCGCTGGGAATCGAGCCTGGGCTCGGCGGTGATCATGAGCCCCGAGGGCTACCTGCTGACCAACAACCACGTCACCAGCGGTGCCGACCAGATCGTCGTGGCCCTCAAGGACGGCCGCGAGACCCTGGCCCGGGTCATCGGCAACGACCCGGAAACCGACCTGGCGGTGCTGAAGATAGACCTGAAGAATTTGCCGGCGATCACCATCGGCCGCTCCGACAGCATCCACATCGGCGACGTCACCCTGGCCATCGGCAACCCGTTCGGCGTCGGCCAGACCGTGACCATGGGCATCATCAGCGCCACCGGCCGCAACCAGCTGGGCCTGAACAACTACGAAGACTTCATCCAGACTGACGCGGCGATCAACCCGGGCAACTCCGGCGGCGCGCTGGTGGACGCCAACGGCAACCTGGTGGGTATCAACACGGCGATCTTCTCCAAGTCCGGCGGCTCCCAGGGCATTGGCTTCGCCATCCCGGTCAAGCTGGCGCTGGAGGTGATGAAGTCGATCGTCGAGCATGGCCAGGTGATCCGTGGCTGGCTGGGCATCGAAGTGCAGCCGCTGAGCCAGGAACTGGCCGAGTCGTTCGGCATGCAGGGCCGCCCGGGCATCGTCGTGGCGGGGATCTTCCGCGATGGCCCGGCGGCGCGGGCCGGGTTGCAGCTGGGCGACGTGATTTTGAGCATCAATGGCGAGCCGGCCGGCGACGGGCGCAAGTCGATGAACCAGGTGGCGCGGATCAAGCCCAACGAGAAGATCACCATCGAGGTGGTGCGCAACGGGCAGCAACTGAAGCTGGTGGCCGAGGTGGGGCTGCGCCCGCCACCGGCGCCGGTGGCCGCCAAAGAAGAGAAGTAAGAATCGCACCAGGGGCCCTGTAGGAGCGGCCTTGCGTCGCGATGGGCTGCGTAAGCGGCCCCAGGTTTTCAGCTTCGCAGCACATCTCCCCGGGGCCGCTGCGCAGCCCATCGCGACACAAGGCCGCTCCTACAGCAGCGACCGCGCCAGCAGCCCCAGGTGCATCAATGCAGGATCTGGCTGAGGAACAGCCTGGTCCGATCACTGCGCGGCCGGTCGAAGAAGTCGTCCGGCGCGGCCTGCTCGACGATCTCGCCCTTGTCCATGAAGATCACCCGGTTCGCCACGGTGCGGGCAAAGCCCATCTCGTGGGTCACGCAGAGCATGGTCATGCCGTCTTCGGCCAGGCTGACCATGGTGTCGAGCACCTCCTTGACCATTTCCGGGTCGAGCGCCGAGGTCGGCTCGTCGAACAGCATGATCTTCGGCTTCATGCACAACGCCCGGGCAATCGCCACGCGCTGCTGCTGACCGCCGGACAACTGCCCCGGGTACTTGTGCGCCTGCTCGGGAATGCGCACGCGCTCAAGGAAGTGCATGGCAATTTCCTCGGCCTTGCGCCGGGGCATCTTGCGCACCCACATCGGTGCCAGGGTGCAGTTCTCGAGGATGCTCAGGTGCGGGAACAGGTTGAAGTGCTGGAACACCATGCCCACCTCGCGGCGGATCGCCTCGATCTGCTTGAGGTCGTTGGTCAGCTCGACGCCATCGACGACGATACGCCCCTGCTGGTGTTCCTCCAGACGGTTGAGGCAACGGATGGTGGTCGACTTGCCCGAGCCGGACGGCCCGCACAAGACGATGCGCTCGCCCTGGCGCACGTTCAGGTTGATGTCCTTGAGCACATGGAACTGGCCGTACCACTTGTTCACGCCCTGCATCTGGATGATGCCTTCGGGGCCGGCAGGCTGCTTGATCGCTTCACTCATTTCGAAACTCCTAACGCTTGTGGCCAGTGTCCAGCTTGCGCTCCAGGTGCATGGAGTAGCGGGACATACCGAAACAGAAAATCCAGAACACCAGGGCAGCGAACACATAGCCCTCGGTCGCCATGCCCAGCCAGGTCGGGTCGGCCGCGGCCTGCTTGACGCTGTTGAGCAGGTCGAACAGGCCGATGATGATCACCAGGCTTGTGTCCTTGAACAGGGCAATGAAGGTGTTGACGATGCCGGGGATCACCAGCTTGAGCGCCTGGGGCAGGATCACCAGGCCCATCGCCCGCCAGTAGCCCAGGCCCATGGCCGCGGCGGCTTCGTACTGGCCCTTGGGTATGGCCTGCAGGCCGCCGCGCACCACTTCGGCGATATAGGCCGACTGGAACAGGATCACGCCGATCATCGCCCGCAGCAGCTTGTCGAAGCTCATGCCCTCGGGCAGGAACAGCGGCAGCATCACCGAGGACATGAACAGCACGGTGATCAGCGGCACGCCGCGCCAGAACTCGATGAAGGTCACGCAGACCACCTTCACCGCCGGCATGTTCGAGCGCCGCCCCAACGCCAGCAGGATGCCCAGGGGCAAGGCACCGACGATGCCGACGGTGGCGATCACCAGGGTCAGCATCAGGCCGCCCCACTGGCTGGTGGGCACCGTGTCCAGGCCCAGCACGCCGCCGTGCAGCAAGGTGTAGGCGATGATCGGGTACAGCACCAGGAAGCCCAGGCCGTACACCGCCTTGCGCGGGAAGCGCTTGATGAACAGCGGCGCGGCGCCAAGCACGGCCAGCCACACGGTCAGGTCGACCCGCCAACGCAGCTGCGTCGGGTAGTAGCCGTACATGAACTGGCCGAACCGCTGCTGGATGAACACCCAGCAGGCGCCCTCCTTGGTGCAGTCGGCGCGGGTGCTGCCGACCCAGTTGGCGTCGATGAACGCCCACTGCACCAGCGGCGGCACGATCAGCCATACCAGGTACAGGGCGAACAGGGTCAGCAGGGTGTTGAGCCAGCTGGAAAACAGGTTGGCCCGCATCCAGGCGAGCACGCCGACGGTCTTCACCGGTGGCGGCATGTCAGGTTTGAAAACATGGGCTGTCACGGTTGGACCCTCACCGTTCGATCAGCGCGATGCGCTTGTTGTACCAGTTCATCAGCAGCGAAATGCTGATGCTGATGGCGAGATAGACGCTCATGGTGATGGCGATCACCTCGATGGCCTGGCCGGTCTGGTTGAGCACGGTACCGGCGAACAGCGAGACCATCTCCGGGTAGCCGATACCGGCTGCCAGCGACGAGTTCTTCGCCAGGTTCAGGTACTGGCTGGTCAGCGGCGGAATGATCACCCGCAGCGCCTGGGGGATGATCACCTTGCGCAGGGTCGGGCCCTCGCGCAGGCCCAGCGAACGGGCCGCCTCGGTCTGGCCGTGGCTGACCGAGCGGATACCCGAGCGCACGATCTCGGCGATGAACGCCGCGGTGTAGATGGTCAGCGCCAGGGTCAGGGCCAGCAGCTCGGGAATCAGCACCCAGCCACCGACGAAGTTGAAGCCCTTGAGCTGCGGCACTTCCCAGAGCACCGGGCTGCCGAACAGCAGCGCGCAGACACCGGGGATGCCGACCAGCAGCAACAGGCCGACCCAGAACTTGTGGAACGGCTGGCCGGTTTCGTCGAAGCGCTTGTTGGCCATGCGCACCATCGACACGATGGCGACGATCGCCAGCCCCAGCGCCAGCACGAACGGCCAGAAGCCCTCGGCCATCGAGGCGCCGGGCATGTTCAGGCCGCGGTTGCTGATGAAGAAGGTGTCTTCGATATTGATGCTGCCCCGCGGCCCCGGCAGGGTCAGGAACACCGCGAAGTACCAGAACAGGATCTGCAGCAGCGGCGGGATGTTGCGGAAGGTTTCCACGTACACCGTCGCCAGCTTGTTGATCATCCAGTTCGGCGACAGCCGCGCCACGCCGATGACGAAGCCCAGCAAGGTGGCCAGGATGATGCCGATGAAGGTCACCAGCAGGGTGTTGAGCAAGCCGATGACGAACACCCGGGCGTAGCTGTCCGATTCCACGTAGGGGATCAGGTGCTGGGCAATGCCGAAGCCGGCGCTGCGCTCGAGGAAGTCGAAGCCCGAGGTGATGCCCCGGTGCTGCAGGTTGGTCTGGGTGTTGTGGAACAGGTACCAGCCAAGGCCCGCCACGAACACCACCGTGACGATCTGGAACAGCCACGCGCGCACACGTGGATCGCTCAGGGAAACCCCTTTCTGTGCGCCGATTTGATTTTGCATGAAGTGCCCCGAAAAGAAGGGATTCGAACGACCCGCGGCGGCAGGATGCCGCCGCGGGGTGCAGCCATCAGCGCACCGGTGGCGCGTACTGGATGCCGCCGTTGTTCCACAGGGCGTTCATGCCACGATCGATCTTCAGGTCGGTGCTCTGGCCCAGGTTCTTCTCGAACACTTCGCCATAGTTGCCGACTTGCTTGACGATCTGCACCACCCAGTCCTTGGGCAGCTTGAGGTCCTTGCCGTACTCGCCGTCGGCACCCAGCAGGCGCGCGTTGTCCGGGTTCTTGGTGGCCTTGGCCTCGGCCTCGACGTTCTTCGAGGTGATGCCGGCCTCCTCGGCGTTGAGCATGGCGAACAAGGTCCACTTGACGATGCTGAACCACTCCTCGTCGCCCTTGCGCACCACCGGGCCCAGAGGCTCCTTGGAGATGGTTTCCGGCAGTACCACGTAGTCGGTCGGCGCGGCCAGCTTGGAGCGCTGGGCGAACAGCTGCGACTTGTCCGAGGTGAGCACGTCGCAGCGGCCGGACTCCAGCGACTTGGCGCTCTCGTCGGAGGTGTCGAAGGTGATCGGGGTGTACTTGAGGTTGTTGGCGCGGAAGAAGTCCGAGACGTTCAGCTCGGTGGTGGTACCGGCCTGGATGCAGATGGTCGCGCCATCGAGCTCCTTGGCGCTGGAGACGCCGAGCTTCTTGTTGACCAGGAAACCGACGCCGTCGTAGTAGGTGACACCGGCGAACACCAGGCCCATGCCGGCGTCGCGCGAGCTGGTCCAGGTGGTGTTGCGCGACAGCACGTCGACTTCGCCGGACTGCAGCGCGGTGAAGCGTTCCTTGGCGTTGAGCTGGCTGAACTTGACCTTGGTGGCGTCGCCGAACACCGCGGCGGCCACGGCGCGGCAGACATCGGCGTCGATGCCGACGATCTTGCCCTGGGCGTCAGGCACCGAGAAGCCTGGGAGGCCGTCGCTCACGCCACACTGGACGAAGCCCTTCTTCTTCACCGCATCGAGGGTGGCGCCGGCCTGGGCGAAACTGGTGGCGCCCAGCGCGGCGGCGGCGGTCAGGACTGCCAGCGTGGTTTTCAACATCTTCATCAACAACCTCCAAATCGCTCTTGTTGTATGAGCCGGAATTGCACCGCACCCTTATGAGGCGCATCCGACCCCTGGTTGGCTTGTTTTTGGGTCAATGGCGCAATGGGCTGTTCTGTGACAGCCTTCAATCCATACGAAGGGTGTTACCGCGAAGGTCCACCTCTGCGCATGCCAAGGACATAGCAAAGCCCGTACCACAGTCCTACAACAAAACGAGAAAACGGCCGTCAAGTCTCAAAAGTTGTAGAGTTGCGACATCCTTTTGCTGGCATCGCCTACCAGCGTCTGTTTTTTACGCACGCTCTCAGTACACACGCCCTTTTTCGGAGCAGTCATGACCCAACCGCTGATTCTCGAACCGCAGAAAACCGCCGACGCCTGTGTGATCTGGTTGCACGGCCTGGGGGCCGACCGTTACGACTTCCTACCGGTAGCGGAATTCATGCAGGAACGCCTGCTCAGCACGCGCTTCATCATGCCCCAGGCACCGACCCGCCCGGTGACCATCAACGGCGGCTACCCGATGCCCAGCTGGTACGACATCAAGGCCATGACCCCGGCGCGGGCCATCGACGAGGCGCAGCTGGAAGAATCCGCCGACCAGGTGATCGCCCTGATCAAGGCCGAACAGGCCAAGGGCATCAACCTGGCGCGCATCTTCCTCGCCGGGTTCTCCCAGGGCGGCGCGGTGGTGCTGCACACCGCCTATATAAAGTGGCAGGAAGCGCTGGGCGGGGTCATCGCCCTGTCCACCTACGCCCCGACCTTCAGCGACGCCCAGCAACTGAGCGCCTGCCAGCAACGCACCCCGGCGCTGTGCCTGCATGGCGTGCACGACCCGGTGGTGATCCCGTCCATGGGCCGTACCGCGTTCGAGTACCTCAATACCTGGGGCGTGGCCGCGCGCTGGCACGAGTACCCGATGGAACACGAGGTGGTGGTCGAGGAACTCAACGACATCCACGACTGGCTGAGCCGCCAGTTGCAATGAGCCTGTAGCCCAGCGCGCATTCCACTACGCCGCGCCCGATTCTTGCATTACACTGCCCGGCGTACATTCCTTAACCAGTTGACGAGACGATCGTGCTCAAGGCACTCAAGAAAATATTCGCCAAAGCTGACGCCGCGCCGTCCATCGCCGCGCCCCAGCCCGCGCCGGCCCCACAGCCGGCCGCCGCCCAGGCGCCGCAGCGCCCTGCCGGCAAACCCAGGTCCAAACCTGCGCCCAAGGCCAAGGCCGAGCCCCAGGCCGTCGCGGCCCCGGTCGCCGAACAGCCGCGCGCCGAGCAGCCTGCCAAGGAAAAACCACGCCGCGAGCGCAAGCCCAAGCCCCAGGCCAGCCTGTGGAAGCCCGAGGACTTCGTGGTCGAGCCGCAGGAAGGCAAGACCCGCTTCCACGACTTCAAGCTCACCAACGAGCTGATGCATGCCATCCACGACCTGGGCTTCCCCTACTGCACGCCGATCCAGGCCCAGGTGCTCGGCTACACGCTGCGCGGCCAGGACGCCATCGGCCGGGCCCAGACCGGCACCGGCAAGACCGCCGCGTTCCTGATCTCGATCATTTCCCAGCTGCAGCAGACGCCACCGCCCAAGGAACGCTACATGGGCGAGCCGCGGGCGCTGATCATCGCCCCGACCCGCGAGCTGGTGGTGCAGATCGCCAAGGATGCCCAGGCCCTGACCAAGTACACCGGCCTGAACGTGATGAGCTTCGTCGGCGGCATGGACTTCGACAAGCAGCTCAAGGCCCTCGAGGCACGCCACTGCGACATCCTGGTGGCCACCCCGGGCCGCCTGCTGGACTTCAACCAGCGCGGCGAGGTGCACCTGGACATGGTCGAGGTGATGGTGCTGGACGAGGCTGACCGCATGCTCGACATGGGCTTCATTCCCCAGGTCCGGCAGATCATCCGCCAGACCCCGCCCAAGAGCGAACGCCAGACCCTGCTGTTCTCCGCCACCTTCACCGACGATGTGATGAACCTGGCCAAGCAGTGGACCACCAACCCGGCCATCGTCGAGATCGAGCCAGAGAACGTCGCCAGCGAGACCGTCGAGCAGCACGTCTACGCCGTGGCCGGCAGCGACAAGTACAAGTTGCTGTACAACCTGGTCACGCAGAACAAGTGGGAACGGGTGATGGTGTTCGCCAACCGCAAGGACGAGGTACGGCGCATCGAGGAAAAACTGGTGCGCGACGGCATCAACGCCGCGCAACTGTCGGGCGACGTGCCGCAGCACAAGCGTATCCGCACCCTGGAGAGCTTCCGCGAGGGGCGCATCACCGTGCTGGTGGCCACCGACGTGGCCGGCCGTGGCATCCACATCGACGGCATCAGCCACGTGATCAACTTCACCCTGCCGGAAGACCCGGACGACTACGTGCACCGTATCGGCCGTACCGGCCGCGCGGGCACCAGCGGCGTGTCGATCAGCTTTGCCGGTGAGGACGACTCCTACCAGTTGCCGGCGATCGAGGAGCTGCTGGGACGCAAGATCAAGTGCGAGATGCCGCCGGACGAGCTGTTGAAGCCGGTGCCACGCAAGCATCACTGAGCTTCAAGGCCGCCCACCTCCCTGGAGGAGCGGCCTCGTGTCGCGAAAGGGCCGCAAAGCGGCCCCTGCAATATCTGCATCGATGCTCAGATCCGGGGCCGCGAGGCGGCCCTATCGCGACACAAGGCCGCTCCTACAGGAAGCGGCCTTAGCCTAGGACTCCCAGCGCCCCGCCGCATCCTGGTCGCTCTGCTTGCCTTCCACCCAGCGCTGCCCCTGCTGGGTGTTTTCCTTCTTCCAGAACGGCGCCCGGGTCTTCAGGTAATCCATGATGAAGTTGCAGGCGTCGAACGCCGCCTGCCGGTGCGCGCTGGCCACGCCGACGAAGACGATCGGCTCGCCTGGCTCCAGCGCACCCACACGGTGCAGCACTTCGACCTTGAGCAGCGGCCAGCGCGCCTGGGCCTCGACCACGATCTTGTGCAAGGCCTTCTCGGTCATGCCCGGGTAGTGCTCGAGGAACATCCCCGCCACCTCCAAGCCATCGTTGAAGTCGCGCACATAACCGACGAAGCTGGCCACCGCGCCCACGCCGACATTGGCAGCGTGCATGGCGTTGACCTCAAGACCTGGGTCGAACGCCGCTTCCTGTACCCGTACGCTCATGCTCAACCTCCAGTGACCGGCGGGAAGAACGCGACCTCGTCGCCTTCCTCCAGCGCTTCGTCGAGCCGGCACAGCTCTTCGTTGCGCGCGCACATCAGGTTCTGCTCGGCCAGCACCGCGTACTGCCCGCCCTTGCCCAACAAGGCCTGGCGCACATCGGCCAGCACCTTGAAATCGCCCTCCAGGGGCTCGCCATCGACGCCCAGGCATTCACGGTAGCGGGCGAAATACATGACCTTGACCTTCATCAGCCCTGCACCTTGTAGTGGCCACTCTTGCCGCCGGTCTTCTCCAGCAGGCGTACCTGCTCGATAACCATGCCCTTGTCCACCGCCTTGCACATGTCGTAGAGGGTCAGCGCGGCAACACTGGCGGCGGTCAGGGCTTCCATCTCGACGCCAGTCTGCCCGGCCAGCTTGCAACGGGCGACGATATGCACCACGTCCTCGCCTTCGGCGGCGAGTTCGACCTTGACGCTGGTGAGCATCAGCGGGTGGCACAGCGGGATCAGCTCGCTGGTCTTCTTCGCCGCCTGGATACCGGCGATGCGCGCCACGGCGAACACATCGCCCTTGGGGTGCTCGCCGTCGACGATCATGCGCAGCGTGGCAGGCAGCATGCGCACCCGCGCCTCGGCCAGCGCCTCGCGGGCGGTCACGGCTTTTTCGGTGACGTCGACCATGTTGGCGCGCCCCTGGGAATCAAGATGAGTCAGCACAGCTCTGCTCCTGTGAAGGGAAAGCAGAGTGTAAACCTGTGGGTCAGGTTTGAGCAGAGGGGTCATTCGACGCACCGGGCCCATTCGCCGCCAAGGCCGGCTCCTACGCGGTTCTGTAGGAGCCGGCCTTGCCGGCGCACAAGCGACTTATTGTTACAGATGCGACTCGGCGTACTCGGCCAGTACCGAGCGTGGCACGCCCTGCAAGGTGATATGAACGCCGTGGGGGAAGTCCTTGAAGCGTTCGGTGAGGTAGGTCAACCCGGAACTGGTGGCCGACAGGTACGGGGTGTCGATCTGCGCCAGGTTGCCCAGGCAAACCACCTTCGAGCCGGCCCCGGCACGGGTGATGATGGTTTTCATCTGGTGCGGCGTGAGGTTCTGGCACTCGTCGATCAGGATCAGGCTCTGCTGGAAGCTGCGCCCGCGAATGTAGTTCAGCGACTTGAACTGCAGCGGCACCCTTTCGAGGATGTACTCGACGCTGCCGTGGGTGCTCTCGTCATCCATGTGCAAGGCTTCGAGGTTGTCGGTGATCGCCCCCAGCCAAGGCTCCATCTTCTCCGCCTCGGTGCCTGGCAGGAAGCCGATCTCCTGGTCCAGCCCCTGTACGCTGCGGGTGGCGATGATGCGCCGGTAGCGCTTGCTGACCATGGTCTGCTCGATGGCCGCGGCCAGCGCCAGGATGGTCTTGCCGGAACCGGCGGCGCCGGTCAGGTTGACCAGGTGGATATCCGGGTCGAGCAAGGCGAACAGCGCCAGGCTCTGGTGGATGTCACGCGGCTTCAGGCCCCAGGCCTCCTGGTGCAGCAGCGGCTCCTGGTGCAGGTCGAGCAGCAGCAGTTCGTTGTCGCGAATACCCTTGATCCAGCCGACGAAGCCCTGTTCGTCGATGATGAACTCGTTGATGTGCACCGCCGGCAGGTTGTCGATCATCTGCACCCGATGCCAGGTACGACCGCGCTCCTGGCGGGTGTCGACCTTGCTGACCCGGTCCCAGAACGAACCGGTTACCGAGTGGTAGCCCTTGGACAGCAAGGAAACATCATCGACCAGTTGGTCGGTGCTGTAGTCCTCGGCGGCGATCCCACACGCGCGCGCCTTCAGGCGCATGTTGATGTCTTTGGTAACCAGCACCACGTCCAGGTCCGGGCGCTTGCCGCGCAGGTCCAGCAACTGGTTGATGATGATGTTGTCGGCGAGGTTCTCGGGGAGCAGGCGGTTGGGTTCGTTGCGCGTGCTCATGAGGATGGACAGGAAGCCCTTGGGCCCGCTCTTGCCACGCTGGATCGGCACGCCCTGCTCGACATCGCTGGGCGAGGCATCACCGAGGGTCTGGTCGATCAGGCGGATGGCCTGGCGACATTCGGCGGCGATGGTGTGTTTACCCGTCTTGAGCTTGTCGAGTTCCTCCAGCACCGTCATCGGTATGGCGACGTGGTGCTCCTCGAAGTTGAGCAGGGCGTTGGGGTCGTGAATCAGGACGTTGGTATCGAGCACATACAGGATTGGCTGGTTGGAGGAAGGGGTGCGTCCTTGGTCATCCATACTCGGTCACCTTATGTGAAAGCCACACGGCGCATACGGCTGCGCCGCAGAGTGACTGCCGTTCTCCCCGTATCCGCGTTGTTACGGGCGGGGAGCGCACCTGGCAAGGAGGGCCTGGATGACGCCACCTGTGCTGCAGGATTCGGCTGTCTGGTTCCTTGATACCGCAAAAACCATGACCGAAAAAAGACTTTTTACGCTTGGGTGAAGTTTATTTTTCGGAATGACGAACAGGGCTTGGCGCAGGGGGCGCAGGGGACTACGCTCAGGGATCAGGTGACTGTGATTGGGTCACCCGGCTACTCCCCTCGCCCATACTCCCGGCAATGCTCCCAGCCAATCCCGCTCTGCGCCGTGTGTTGCAACAACCACTCCAGCGCCGGCTGCGCCTTGGGCTGGTTGTCGCGAAACTGGATCACCCCCTTGCGCCACAGCAGCATCAAGGTCAGTACCCGCTGCGCCGAGGCTTCTGCCGTCAGCGGGCCATCGTCCTGGGCATCGATATCCCACAACGATACCTGCAACTGCTGGCTGGCCATGAACCCCTCGCCATCGGCCCGGCGTTGCCCATAAGGCGGCCGGAACAGCGCCACATACTGTTCCGGCAAGTCCGCCTGGACCCGTGCCTGGCTGCGCCGCAACGAATCCTGCCAGCCCTGCCACTGGGCATGGGAGCGGTATTCCCAGCCCTGGATCCCCACGCATTGCCCGCCATACAGCGCTGCCACCGGCCCGGTGTCCCGCCGCTGCTGCAGGCGGTTGCCCAGCACGAAGAAGATTGCGTCGAGCTTCTGCCGGCGCAGGTAATCGGTCATCTGGTCGGTGCTGCCACCCTCGGGCCCTGGGCCGCCAACGAAGGTCAGCAGGAACATCCGGTCATTGAGTTCCTCGCCATTGCGCTCGCGCCCGGAGAGCTTTTCCACCTCGCTGGTGGTCTGTGGAAACAGCGCGGCCTTGCGGAGCTGCTCGTCCAGGTAGCGACTATGGAACTGGTGGCTCGGCTCGACCCATTCGGCATAGAACGTGCCGACATCAGTGGCGAACGTGGCGGCCTGGGTACGCAAATCGGCCATCGACGCCACTGGATAGCAGAACGACGCGTCCTGTTCGCAGCTCTGTTGCGCCTGCTGGTAGCTGGTCCACAAGCGCTGCCACATCCGCGCGCGCACGGCGCGGACCACCGCCAGGTTGACCTGGCGTAGCCCCAGGCGAGCGGTCAGCGCCTGCTCGTCGAGCATCTCGCTTTCATGCAGCACCCGGGCAAACGACAGGATTTCGGCCCGCGACGCCACATCGAACAGCGTCGGGCTGTCCAGCTGTTCCGGCCACAGGCTGCGGTCGAAGCTGACGAAGTCCGCCGGGGCCGCCTGCGCGCCCAGGCTCAACAATCCGGCGAACAGGGCAAACGCGATACGCACGGTGGGCATTCTCCTTGAAAGCATGGCGCGCACTATAGCGCGAGCCCAGGCGATGTTCCGCGACTATCGTCGCCATAGTTTGGACTTGCCCGGCCAGCCCCGTAGAATCCCCCCCAACGATTCCAGGAGCCGACCCGATGCTGACGGTGATTTCCCCCGCCAAGACCCTCGACTACGAGACCCCGCCAGTCACCCAACGCCACACCCTGCCGCAGTACCTGGACGACGCCCAGGAACTGATCGTGCAACTGCGTGAGCTGACACCTGCGCAGATCGCCGAGCTGATGCACCTGTCCGACAAGCTCGCCGGGCTCAACGCCGCGCGCTTCGGTAGCTGGACCCCAGACTTCACCCCGGCCAACGCCAAACAGGCGCTGCTGGCGTTCAAGGGCGACGTGTATACCGGGTTGAACGCCGAGACCCTCGGCGAAGACGACTTCAGCTACGCCCAGGAGCACCTGCGCATGCTCTCCGGCCTGTACGGCCTGCTGCGCCCGCTGGACCTGATGCAACCCTATCGCCTGGAAATGGGCACCAAGCTGGCCAACGCCCGCGGCAAGGACCTGTATGCCTTCTGGGGCACGCGCATCAGCCAATGGCTGAACCAGGCCCTGGCCGACCAGGGCGACGACGTGCTGCTCAACCTGGCCAGCAACGAGTACTTCAGCGCGGTGAAAAAGAGCGCGCTGAAGGCCCGGGTGATCGATGTCGACTTCAAGGACCTGAAGAACGGCCAGTACAAGATCATCAGCTTCTACGCCAAGAAGGCCCGCGGGATGATGAGCCGCTTCGTGATCCAGGAGCGCATCAACGACCCCGAGCAGCTCAAGCGCTTCGACGTGCAGGGCTACTACTACAGCGCCGAGCAGTCGAAGCCGGACCACCTGGTGTTCCTGCGCGATCACGCTGAGGGCTGAGGGCCCTGGGGGGCGCCTTGCGCCCCTTTCGCGGCCCATCCCACCTCTGCCCTGCAACGGGGCGCGTTTTCCCCCTGAAAACGCCAGATAACAGACGCCAAAAAAACAGCGCTTATTGCCTTATCGCAAAACGCCATAAGACCGTTCGTAGTTTTTTGACGAATTTTGAAAAAAATTTTTCCATGCTGGCATATAACCATCCCACCTCGTTTTCGCCCTTTATAGACGGGCGTGCCACTGCGCGGTGCTATCAATATGAAAGTATTTTCCACTGAAAAAATATTTAGAAATCTTTCATCGACAGCGAACCCACGCTGGAACTTCTACTACAGCCCATGGCTCATAGCACCCGTAACGAGTTTCAAGCGCGGGTCGTGAGAAATGACTTACAGATGACAGCTGAACGGTATCCACCCTCAGCCCTAACAAGTCAGGCAGCGCAACGGTGACCGCCGAAGGCCCTGCCCCGAAGGAGAGACGCGCCCCTTACAAATCGTCCTAGTGGTTGATTTCAAAAGGTTTTTTCCAATTGAAAGAACAAGCACAGCAATTCACCAAGTTTGAATTGCAATAAAGACGGCTGCATTTCAGGGCACGCCTTTTAAATATTGGCCTTTGACTGCCAACTTTGAGTGCATAACTTTTTGCGCTCCGGATTTATTCATGCCTGCGTTCGGTGAAGTGTCAATTCGCCACGGATCCGTACGCCCGAATACTGCTGGTCAATCAACCCGGTCGGCTCTTCGCTGAAGGGCTGGCGTGATAAACACACGAGGTGAATGCGATGCGTATCAGCATCTTTGGTTTGGGTTATGTGGGTGCAGTCTGTGCCGGTTGCTTGTCGGCACGAGGCCATGACGTGATTGGGGTGGACGTGTCCAGCACCAAGATCGACCTGATCAACAAGGGCAAGTCGCCCATCGTCGAACCGGGTCTGGAAGAGTTGCTGCAGCAAGGCATCGCCAATGGCCGTCTGCGCGGCACCACCGACTTCGCCGAAGCCATCCGCGCCAGCGACGTGTCGATGATCTGCGTCGGCACGCCGAGCAAGAAGAACGGCGACCTGGGCCTGGAGTACATCGAGTCGGTGTGCCGCGAGATCGGCTACGTGCTGCGCGACACCACCCGCCGTCACACCATCGT
The DNA here is from genome assembly GCF_024126635.1 of Pseudomonas sp. VA159-2. NCBI lineage: Bacteria > Pseudomonadati > Pseudomonadota > Gammaproteobacteria > Pseudomonadales > Pseudomonadaceae > Pseudomonas > Pseudomonas sp. VA159-2. Next base: position 83,338 of record NZ_JAMYBV010000009.1, read on the forward strand.
GGTGCGCAGCACCGTGCTGCCGGGCACCGTCAAGAACGTGGTGATCCCGATCCTCGAAGACTGCTCGGGCAAGAAGGCCGGTGTCGATTTCGGCGTGGCGGTCAACCCTGAGTTTCTGCGCGAAAGCACGGCGATCAAGGACTACGACCACCCACCGATGACCGTCATCGGCGAACTGGACAGCGCCAGCGGCGACGTCCTGCAAGCCCTGTACGAAGAGCTCGATGCGCCGGTGATCCGCAAGCCGATCGAAGTGGCCGAGATGATCAAGTACACCTGCAACGTCTGGCACGCGACCAAGGTCACCTTCGCCAACGAGATCGGCAACATCGCCAAGGCGGTCGGTGTCGATGGCCGCGACGTGATGGACGTGGTCTGCCAGGACAAGGTGCTGAACCTGTCGCAGTACTACATGCGCCCGGGCTTCGCCTTCGGTGGCTCGTGCCTGCCCAAGGACGTGCGCGCCCTTACCTATCGCGCCTCGAGCCTGGACGTGAAGGCGCCGCTGCTCGACTCGTTGATGCGCAGCAACGAGTCCCAGGTGCAGAACGCCTTCGACATCATCGAAAGCCACGACAAGCGCAAGGTCGCCCTGCTGGGCCTTTCGTTCAAGGCCGGTACCGACGACCTGCGCGAGAGCCCGCTGGTGGAACTGGCCGAGCGCCTGATCGGCAAGGGCTACCAACTGGACATCTACGACCAGAACGTCGAGTACGCCCGGGTGCACGGCGCCAACAAGGAATACATCGAATCGAAGATTCCGCATGTCTCCTCCTTGCTCAACGCCAACTTCGAGCAGGTGGTGAACGACGCGGACATCATCGTGCTGGGCAACCGTGACGAGAAATTCCGTGCCCTGGCCCAACAGGCGCCGGCCGGCAAGCAAGTGATCGACCTGGTCGGTTTCATGAGCAAGCCGACCTGCACCACCAGCCGCACCGAAGGCATCTGCTGGTAAACCCGGTCGGGCGGCGCGTCCCTCCCCAGCGCGCCGCCCTCCCCACCCCGAATTCTCGACGGATGCCGAACATGCAAAGGTTCCAGACAGTGCTGTTGCAGTGCGCCGGCTGGCTGCTCTACATGAGCCTGCTCATGCTGATCGCCCTGGCCCTGCCCAGCGATATCTTCGATTCGCAGTCGAAGCACTTCATCTTCCTGGTCGGCGCTGTCGGCATCTGGCGCTATTCCATGGGCGCCACCCATTTCATCCGCGGCATGATCTTCCTCTACCTGGTCTACCCGTACCTGCGCCGCAAGGTGCAGAAGCTCGGCAAGGCCGCCGACCCGTCGCATGTGTACCTGATGGTCACCAGCTTCCGCATCGATGCGCTGACCACCGCCCAGGTCTACAGCTCGGTGATCCGCGAGGCGATCGAGTGTGGCTTCCCCACCACCGTGGTCTGCTCGCTGGTGGAGAAGTCCGACGAGCTGCTGGTCAAGAGCCTGTGGGCCAAGTACAACCCGCCCGGGCACGTCACCCTGGACATCGTGCGCATCGCCGGCACCGGCAAGCGCGACGGCCTGGCCTATGGTTTCCGCGCCATCTCGCGGATGCTCCCGGACGAGAACGCGGTGGTCGCGGTGATCGACGGCGACACCGTGCTCGCCGAGGGCGTGGTCAGCAAGACCGTGCCGTGGTTCAAGCTCTACCCCAACGTCGGTGGCCTGACCACCAACGAATTCTGCGAAGTGCGCGGCGGCTACATCATGAGCGAGTGGCACAAGCTGCGCTTCGCCCAGCGCCACATCAACATGTGCTCGATGGCCCTGAGCAAGCGTGTGCTGACCATGACCGGGCGCATGTCGATGTTCCGCGCAAGCGTGGTGACCAACCCCGAATTCATCGCCGATGTGGAAAGCGACTCGCTGATGCACTGGCGCCTGGGCCGCTTCAAGTTCCTCACCGGCGACGACAAGTCCAGCTGGTTCAGCTTGATGCGCCTGGGCTACGACACCTTCTACGTGCCGGACGCGGCGATCAACACCGTCGAGCACCCGCCGGAGAAGAGCTTCGTCAAGGCCAGCCGCAAGCTGATGTACCGCTGGTACGGCAACAACCTGCGGCAGAACTCCCGGGCCCTGGGCCTGGGCCTCAAGCGCCTGGGGCTGTTCACCAGCATCGTGCTGCTCGACCAGCGCGTGTCGATGTGGACCAGCCTGCTGGGCCTGACCGTGGCGGTGATCGCCAGCTTCAAGTTCGGCCTGCAGTTCCTGCTGGTGTACCTGCTGTGGATCGGCATCACCCGCCTGATCCTCACCATCATGCTGCTGTGCTCGGGGCACAACGTCGGCCCCGCCTACCCGCTGATTCTCTATTACAACCAGATCGTCGGCGCGCTGATGAAGATCTACGTGTTCTTCCGTCTCGACAAGCAGTCCTGGACCCGCCAGCCCACTGCCCTCAAGCGCGACCTCGCCAGCTTTCAACAATGGTTCAACACCTGGTCCTCGCGGACCATGACCTTCTCGGCCGCGAGCATCTTCGTCGCCGTGCTGTTCATGGTCGTGTGAGCCCCCCGGATCGGATAACAGGAACGAAATCGCCATGAATACCGCCGTGAACGTCAATGTCGTGCATGAATCCGAGGCGCAGCGCCAGCACGCCCGGGTGCGCATCCCTGCCAAGCTGCGCTACCTGGACGGCAACCGCGAGCCGCACGATGTGAAGGTGGACGATCTTTCCGCCGGGGGCCTGTCCTTCCATGCCAGCCAACCCCTGGCCGAGGGCGAGGTACTGCGTGGCCGCCTGCAGTTCGTGGTCGACAACCTTGGTCTGTCGATGGACGTCGAGCTGCTGGTGCGCACCTGCGATGCCAAGAGCGGGCGCATCGGCACCGAGTTCCAGAACCTCGAGCCGCGCGACATCGCCACCCTGCGCCATATCATCACCAGCCACCTGTCCGGCGAGCTGATCAGCGTCGGCGACGTGCTCAGCACCCTGCAGCGCGACAACTTCACCAAGGCGCGCAAGCAGAAGGACAACGGCTCCGGCCTGTCGGCGTTCGGCCGCCTGCGCGCGGTCACCGTCACCGCCGGGGTGTTCGCCATCGGCCTGCTGGCCTTCGGCTTCGTCGCCAAGTCGCTGTACGGCCTGTACTTCGTCAGCCATGCCGAAGCCGGCGTGGTGGCGGTGCCCACCACCAACGTCACCATGCCCCGCGACGGCAGCCTGCAAAGCCTGGTGCACAGCGGCGCCACGGTGGCCAAGGGCGCGCCGCTGGCGACCTTCAACACCAGCATGCTCGACCTGCTCAAGGGGCACCTGGACGACTCGCAGCTGGAACCGGCCAAGGTCGAGGAGCTGTTCGGCAAGCAGCTCTCCGGCACCCTCACCAGCCCCTGCGATTGCGTGGTCTCGCGCCAGCTGGTGGACGACGGCCAGTACGCCAGCAAGGGCCAGCCGGTGTTCGCCCTGATCCCGCGCACCACCACCCCGACCGTCGAGGCGCGCTTCAGCTACCGCCAGTTCGATGAAGTGAAGCCCGGCACCCGGGTCAACTTCCAGGTCGCCGGCGAGGACGACGTGCGCAGCGGCAAGATCGTCGGCAGTTCGAGCCTGGACACCGATAACCTGGCCGCCGACATCCGCGTGCAGATCCAGCCCGACGAAGGCCTGCCGGCCGAACTCGCCGGGCGCCCGGCCGCGGTCAACAGCGAACGTGGCCCGTCGCTGAACTGGCTGATCGACAAGGCCGTGGCCCGCGGGCTGTGAGGAACGGATCATGAACGACAACACGATCCCTGTAGGAGCCAGCCTTGCTGGCGAAAGGCCGCAGCACAGTGCTCGCCCCCTTGTTCGCCAGCAACGCTGGCTACTACAGAAAACCCAAGGCACACCGCTTTGCGCGCTGGCCCTGGCCATCACCCTGGCCGGCTGCGCCGGCCTGCCCGACCAGCGCCTGGCCAACGAAGCGCTAAAGCGCGGCGACACCGCCACCGCCGAGCGCAACTACAAGGCCCTGGCCGACCTGGGTTACAGCGAGGCGCAAGTCGGCCTGGCCGATATCCAGGTCGCCACCCGCGACCCGGCCCAGCTCAAACAGGCCGAAGCCACCTACCGCGCCGCCGCCGCCACCTCGCCCCGCGCCCAGGCCCGCCTCGGCCGCCTGCTGGTGGCCAAGCCCGACAGCACCCAGGCCGAGCGCGAAGAGGCCGAATCGCTGCTCAAGCTCGCGGCCCGGCAAGGCGAAGGCAATACCCTGATCCCCCTGGCGATGCTCTACCTGCAGTACCCGCAGAGCTTCCCCAACATCAACGCCCAGCAGCAGATCGACCAGTGGCGCGCCGCCGGCAACCCCGAGGCGGGCCTGGCCCAGGTGCTGCTGTACCGCACCCAGGGCACCTACGACCAACACCTGGGCGAGGTGGAAAAGATCTGCAAGGCGGCCCTGGCCAGCACCGACATCTGCTACGTCGAACTGGCCAGCGTCTACCAGAAGCGCGCCCAGCCCGAGCAGCAGGCCGCCCTGCTGGAGCAGCTCAAGGCCGCCTACGCCCGCGGCACTGTACCGGCCACCCGGGTCGACAGCGTCGCCCGGGTGCTGGCCGACCGCAGCCTGGGCCAGACCGACGAAAAAACCGCCAAGGACCTGCTCGAGCAAGTCGCCCCCGCCAACCCAGCCTCCTGGGTGAGCCTGGCACAACTGCTCTACGACTTCCCCGAGCTGGGCGATACCGACCAGCTCATGGCCTACATCGACAAGGGCCGCGCTGCCGAGCAACCCCGCGCCGAGCTGCTGCTGGGCCGCCTGTACTACGAAGGCAAGACCGTGCCGGCCGACGCGGCGAAGGCCGAACAGCACCTGCAGGCCGCCGCCGACGCTGGCGAAGTCAGCGCCCACTACTACCTGGGCCAGCTGTACCGCCGCGGCTACCTGGGCAACGTCGAGCCGCAGAAGGCCGTCGACCACCTGCTGGCCGCCGCCCGTGGTGGCCAGAACAGCGCCGACTACGCCCTCGCCCAGCTGTTCAGCGAAGGCCACGGCATCCGCAGCGAGCCGACCAACGCCTGGGTGTTCGCCCAGCTGTCGCAGGTCAACCCGACGCCGCAATCGGCCGAACTGCTGCAGCAACTCGACCAGCAACTCACGCCCGACCAGCGCAGCCAGGCGCAAAACCTGCTGGCGCAGGAGAAGCAGGCTCGCGGCAGCATGAACCAAGGCGCCCACAGCACCTTGGCCATCGAAGCGCTGCAAGACGAGCACGATGAAGTAGACGCCGAGGATTCGCTATGACGCTCAACCCCTTCGTGAAAGCCGGCATTGGCCTGAGCTTCGCCCTGCTGTGGTCGATGCCGACCCTGGCGGCGCAAACCGCGCAGAAGAACTTCGGCCTGGACGTGAAGATCACCGGCCAGTCCGAAGACGACCGCGACCTCGGCACCCGCTCCGGCGGCGACGTCAACGGCCTGGGCCTGGACCTGCGCCCCTGGGTGTATGGCGAGCGCGGCAACTGGAGCGCCTTCGCCATGGGCCAGGCGGTCACCGCCACCGACACCATCGAGACCGACACCCTGCGCCAGAACGACGACGGCAGCACCACCGACACCGCCGCCGACGAGCGCAAGCAGGACAAGAGCTACCTGGCCATGCGTGAATTCTGGGTCGGCTACAGCGGCCTCACCGCCTACCCTGGCGAGCAACTGCGCTTCGGCCGCCAGCGCCTGCGCAGCGACGACGGCATGTGGCGCGACACCAACATCGAGGCGCTGAACTGGACCTTCGACACCACCTTGCTCAAGGCCGACCTGGGCGTGGCCCAGCGTTTCAGCGAGTACCGCACCGACCTGACCGAGCTGGCCCCCGAGGACAAGGACCGCACCCACCTCTACGGCAACATCGCCACGCAGTGGACCCCCGGCCACTGGGTCGGCGTGCGCGCCCACCACACCCATGACGGCGGCAGCCTGAAGAACCCCGGCGAGACCGTCGACGCCCTCGACAAGACCCGCACCGGCGACCTCACCTGGCTGGGCCTGGAAGCCAACAGCGACGCCTACAACTGGCGCAACGACCATACCGTCAACTACTGGGGCAGCGTCACCTGGCTGACCGGCGACCGCGACAAGCTGACCACCAGCACCCTGGGCAACGACCAGGTCGCCACCGGCAAGCAAAGTGGCGACGTCAACGCCTGGGCCACCGACCTTGGCATCCGCCTGCGCCTCGACCCGCAGTGGCAGGTCGGCGCGGCCTATGCCCGTGGCAGCGGCGGCGGTGGCGACGACGGCTCGAGCAACTTCGAACAGACCGGCCTGGAAAGCAACCGCTCCAACTTCACCGGCACCCGCTCGCGCGTGCACCGCTTCGGCGAGGCCTTCCGCGGCGAGTTGGGCAACCTGCAGGCGGCCACCCTGTTCGCCTCCTGGCAACTGCGCGACGACTACGACGCCAGCTTCATCTACCACAAGTTCTGGCGCGTCGATGACAAGCAGAACATCGGCGCCAGCGGCATCAACGCGGTGGTCGACGACGGCGGCGTGAGCCGCCCGCTGGTCAACGGCGAGAAGGACCTGGGCCAGGAGATGGACGTGGTCGTCACCAAGTACTTCAAGCAGGGCCTGCTGCCGGCCTCCATCAGCCAGTCGATCGACGAGCCCTCGGCCCTGGTGCGCCTGCGCGCCGGTGTGTTCAAGCCGGGCGACGCCTATGGCAAGGAAGCGGACTCGTACATGCACCGTGCCTTCGTCGACGTGATCTGGCGCTTCTGAGGCCGGGAGAGGAAAGCCATGAACCTGCACCCCAACCTTCGCCACAGCCTCCTCGCCAGCGCCTTGCTGCTGGCCAGCGGCCTGGTCGCCGCCGCAGAACCGGCAGTGATCGCCAAGGAGCTGCAGCAGGCCAAGACCTACACCGTCTCCAGCGCGCCGATCGCGCCGCTGCAGATGGACCCGCCCAAGCTGCCCGACCTGTCCGGCTACACCGCCGCGGCGGTGCAAAAGAAGATCGACCGCCAGCACAAGGGCAAGGTCAGCGTGCGCCGCATGCTCCAGGAGGACACCCTCAAGGAGTTCATCGGCGGCGACAACAAAGGCGCCGAGTGGGTCCGCCGCCAGCACGGCATTCCCCAGGCGATCTTCGTCGACGACGGCCATGTCGACCTGGTCGAGCTGAGCCGGAAAGTCCCCAGCCAGTACCTGCGCGAGACCGCCCCCGGCGTGTACCTGGCGCGCCTGCCGATCGTGGTCGGGCGCAAGGGCGTGCTGGAGATCGACGGCAAGGTCAAGGAGCTGCGCCTGTCCGAGGAAGGCGGCTCGTTCATCGTCAACGACGGCAAGCTGTTCGTCAGCGATACCCAGGTGACCGGCTGGCGCGAACAGGCCAACGGCCCGGCGACCTTTCGCAAGCCCGATGAATTCCGCCCGTTCCTGCTCAGCTGGGGCGGTACCGAGACCTACATCGTCAACAGCAAGATGGCCAGCTTCGGCTACGCCAAGTCCAAGTCCTACGGCGTGAGCATCTCGCAGTACACGCCGAACATGGCCAAGCAGATGGGCCGCCCGGAACCCACCGGCTGGATCATCGGCTCCGAGTTCAGCGACATGTGGTACGGCTTCTACTGCTACGAAACCCAGGACTTCGTGATCAAGGACTCGACCTACCGCGACAACATCGTCTACGGCATCGACCCCCACGACCGCTCGCACCGCCTGATCATCGCCGGCAACACCGTGCACGGCACCAAGAAAAAGCACGGGATCATCGTCTCGCGCGAGGTCAACGACAGCTGGATCATCAACAACAAGAGCTACGACAACAAGCTCTCGGGCGTGGTGATCGACCGTAACAGCGTCAACAACCTGATCGCCTACAACGAGATCTACCGCAACCACACCGACGGCATCACCCTGTACGAAAGCGGCGACAACCTGATCTGGGGCAACAAGCTGATCAACAACCGCCGCCACGGCATCCGCGTGCGCAACAGCGTGAACATCCGCCTGTACGAGAACGTCGCCATGGCCAACGGCCTGGTGGGCGTGTACGGGCACATCAAGGACCTGTCCGACACCGACCGCGACATCGCCCTCGACCCGTTCGACACCAAGGTGTCGCTGATCGTGGTCGGTGGCGAGCTGGCGGCCAATGGCTCGGGCCCCTTGTCGATCGACTCGCCGCTGTCGGTGGAGCTGTACAAGGTGTCGATGCTGATGCCGCGCAAGGCCAATGGCATCAGCTTCAACGGCGTGCTGGGCGAGCGCCAGGACGAAATCCTCGACCTGCTGGTGCGCCAGCAGAAGGCCGTGCTGATCGACCCGGTCGAACGCCAGACCGAAATGATCGACTAAGGAAGCCCAGACCATGACTCCACTCCTGATGAAACTGCTGGGCCTGTCCGCCGCCCTCCTGGCGATCAGCCAGGGCGTGCGCGCCGAAGACGTCAAGGCACCGACCTTCAGCGCCGAACCGTGCTGCCAGCTGTGCCCCGAGGCCCACGACGCCAGCCGCTACACCACCCGCTACCAGCAGAACTTCACCACCCTGGTGCAAGCCCAGGGCGACTGGCTGTTCCGTACCCGCGAGGACCTGCGCACCGAGTTCGACACCACCCCAGGCGGCTACAAGCGCCTGCAGCAGGTGCACGACGCCTTCAAGAAGCGCGGCGTGGAACTGGTGGTGGTGTACCAGCCGACCCGCGGCCTGGTGAACCGCAACATGCTCAAGCCTGAAGAAAAGGCCGCGTTCGACTACCAGAAGGCCCTGCGCAACTACCAGGCCATGCTCCAGCGCTTTGCCAAGATGGGCTACAACGTGCCCGACCTGTCGCCGCTGACCAACGAGCAACTGGCCGCCGCCGACCAGGGCAAGGATTTCTACTTCCGCGGCGACCAGCACTGGACCCCCTACGGTGCCGAGCGCGCGGCGAAGATCGTCGCCGACACCGTGCACCGGATGCCGGCCTTCGAAGGTATCCCGCGCAAGGAATTCGAGACCAGGAAGTCCGGGCGCATGGGCAAGACCGGCACCCTGCACAACGTCGCCGGGCAATTGTGCGGCACCAGCTATGCGGTGCAGTACATGGACCAGTTCGCCACCGAACCGAAGGGTGCCGCCGGCGGCGACGACCTGTTCGGCGACTCGGGCAACGCGCAGATCACCCTGGTCGGCACCAGCCACAGCGGCAAGAACTACAACTTCTCGGGCTTCCTCGAGCAGTACATCGGCGCCGACGTGCTCAACGTCGCCTTCCCCGGCGGCGGCCTGGAAGGCTCGATGATCCAGTACCTGGGCAGCGAGGAGTTCCAGAACAACCCACCGAAGATCCTGGTGTGGGAGTTCTCGCCACTGTACCGCCTGGACCAGGAAACCATCTGGCGGCAGATCCTCGCCCTGCTCGACGACGGCTGCGACGCCCGCCCGGCGCAGATGAGCGCCAGCGCCACCCTCAAGCCCGGCAAGAACGAGCTGATGGTCAACGGCAAGAACGGCGTGATCAAGGACCTGGTCAATCGCAACCACCAGCTCGACATCAAGTTCGAGGACAGCTCGGTGAAGGTGCTGCAGGCCACCTTGTGGTACCTCAACGGCCGCCACGAGGACATCAAGATCGAGAAGCCCACCACCTCCGACACCGATGGGCGCTTCGTCTTCCAGATGCGCGAGGACGAAGACTGGGCAGGCCAGAACCTGCTTGCCCTGGAGGTCCAGGGGCCAGAAAGCGGCACGCAGAAGGTCGAAGCCAAACTCTGCAAACGCAACAACTTCGCCAGCCCCGCGCAGCACACCGCGCAAGCTGGCCAGTGAGGCGACCATGACAGCCATCCATCGCAACACCGCACCGGCCCTGCTCGTTCTCGCCCTGTTCGGCGGCGCGGCGCAGGCCGCGCTGGTGCCGCCCCAGGGCTACTACGAGGGCATCGAGAAACTCAAGACCGGCGACGGCAACTTCCGCTGTGAAGCGCCGCCCAAGCCGTTCACCGGCGCGCTGCAGTTTCGCAGCAAGTACGAAGGCTCCGACAAGGCCCGGGCCACGCTCAATGTCGCCTCGGAAAAAGCCTTCCACAAATCCACCGAGGACATCACCCGCCTCGAACGAGGCATCAGCAAGATGGTCGGCCAGTACCTGCGCGACGGCCGCCCGGCCCAGCTCGACTGCGCGCTGGGCTGGCTGCAGGCCTGGGCCCAGGCCGACGCCCTGGAATCCACCGACTTCAACCACACCGGCAAGTCGATGCGCAAATGGGCGCTGGGCAGCATGAGCGGCTCGTGGCTGCGGCTGAAGTTCTCCAATTCCCAGCCGCTGGCCGCGCACCAGGCCCAGGCCGAGCAGATCGAGAAGTGGCTGGCGCGCCTGGCCGAACAGACCGTGCGCGACTGGAGCGACCTGCCCCTGGAGAAGATCAACAACCACAGCTACTGGGCGGCCTGGTCGGTGATGGCCACCGCCGTGGCCACCGACCGCCGCGACCTGTTCGACTGGGCGGTGAAGGAATACAAGGTCGGCGTCAACCAGGTGGACGAGCAAGGCTTTTTGCCCAACGAGGTCAAGCGCAAGCAACGCGCCCTGGCCTACCACAACTACGCCTTGCCGCCGCTGGCGATGATCGCCAGCTTCGCCCAGGCCAACGGCGTGGACCTGCGCAAGGAGAACAACTTCGCCTTGCAACGGCTTGGCGAAGGCGTGCTCGCCGGTGCCCGCGACCCTGTTCATTTCAACACCCGCGCCGGCGTGAAGCAGGACCTCAAGGACCTGAAGGTCGACAGCAAGTACGCCTGGCTCGAGCCGTGGTGCGCGCTGTACCAGTGCGTCGGCGACACCCTCGAGCGCAAGCATGACATGCAGCCGTTCAACAACTTCCGGCTGGGTGGCGATATGACCCGGGTCTATGACCCGGGGGCAGAGAGCAAGAAATAGGTGTCGCCTGTATTGGGGCCGCTTCGCGGCCCATCGCGACACAAGGCCGCTCCTACAGGGACGGCGCTAATCCTGTAGGAGCGGCCTTGTGTCGCGAAACGAGGGCGAAGCCCTCGCCAGCAATGGTTGAGGCAACAAAGGTTTCCCCTGCGTGTTCGTGGGGGGTTTGGGGGGCGCTGTGCCCCAGGTGCTGTGCATAACAAGGAGAACCGGGATGGTCTTCTCGTCCAATGTGTTCCTGTTCCTGTTCCTGCCGGTTTTCCTCGGCTTGTACTACATAAGCGGGAACCGCTACCGCAACCTGCTGCTGCTGGTTGCCAGCTACATCTTCTACGCCTGGTGGCGGGTGGACTTCCTCGCCCTGTTCGCCGGGGTCACCCTGTGGAACTACTGGATCGGCCTGAAAGTCGGCGCCGCCGGCGTGCGCACCAAGCCCGCGCAACGCTGGCTGCTGCTCGGCGTGGGGGTCGACCTGTGCATCCTCGGCTACTTCAAGTACGCCAACTTCGGGGTCGACAGCCTCAACGCGATCATGACCTCGATGGGCCTGGAGCCGTTCATCCTCACCCACGTGCTGCTGCCGATCGGCATCTCGTTCTACATCTTCGAGTCGATCAGCTACATCATCGACGTGTACCGCGGCGACACCCCCGCCACGCGCAACCTGATCGACTTCGCCGCGTTCGTGGCGATCTTCCCGCACCTGATCGCCGGCCCCGTGCTGCGCTTCAAGGACCTGGTCGACCAGTTCAACAACCGCACCCACACCCTGGACAAGTTCTCCGAAGGCTGCACCCGCTTCATGCAAGGGTTCATCAAGAAGGTGTTCATCGCCGACACCCTGGCGGTGGTCGCCGACCACTGCTTCGCCCTGCAGAACCCGACCACCGGTGACGCCTGGCTGGGCGCCCTGGCCTACACCGCGCAGCTGTACTTCGACTTCTCCGGCTACAGCGACATGGCCATCGGCCTGGGCCTGATGATGGGCTTTCGCTTCATGGAAAACTTCAAGCAGCCCTACATCAGCCAATCGATCACCGAGTTCTGGCGGCGCTGGCACATCAGCCTGTCGACCTGGCTGCGCGACTACCTGTACATCACCCTGGGCGGCAATCGCAAAGGCACCTTCAACACCTACCGCAACCTGTTCCTGACCATGCTGCTGGGTGGCCTGTGGCACGGCGCCAACTTCACCTACATCATCTGGGGCGCCTGGCACGGCCTGTGGCTGGCCATCGAGCGCGCGCTGGGGCTGGACACCAACCCGCAGCGTTTCAACCCGGTGAAATGGGCGTTCACCTTCCTGCTGGTGGTGGTCGGCTGGGTGATCTTCCGCGCCGAGAACCTGCACGTGGCCGCGCGCATGTACGGCGCCATGTTCAGCTTCGGCGACTGGCAGCTGTCGGAACTCAACCGGGCCCAGCTCACCGGCCTGCAAGTGGCCACGCTGATCGTCGCCTACCTCACCCTGGCGTTCTTCGGCCTGCGCGACTTCTACCGCAACGCCAGGCCCACGCCCAGGGCCACGCCGGTGCACGTCAACGCCGACGGCTCGCTGGGCCTGGACTGGACCCGGGTCATGACCCGCGCCCTGGTCCTGCTGCTGTTCGCCGCCTCGGTGCTCAAGCTCTCGGCGCAGAGCTACTCACCGTTCCTGTACTTCCAGTTCTGAGGCCTGAATCATGAACCGGACACTTCGCATTACCTATTCGCTGTCGTTCATGGGCCTGCTGGTCGGGCTGGGCGCATGGTCGGTCGGCGGGCTGGAAAGTTTCAACCGCACCGGGCAGATGACCCTGCTCGACGGCAAGCTGGCCAAGGCCGCCGAGACCCACTACGACGAGCAGTTCCCGATCAAGCGCCTGGGTACCAACCTGTGGGCCGCGCTGGACTTCAAGCTGTTCAACGAAGGCCGCCCCGGCGTGGTGCTGGGCCGCGAGCAGTGGCTGTTCAGCGACGAGGAGTTCAAGCCCACCGCCGACGCCGAACAACTGATGCAGGACAACCTGGCGCTGGTGCGCGGCATCCGCGACACCCTGCAACGCCACGGCAGCCAGCTGGTGCTGGCGATCGTCCCGGCCAAGGCGCGGTTGTATTCGGAGTACATCGGCAAGCAAACCCCGGCCAGCCTGCACGACGAGCTGTTCAACCGCTTCCATGCCCAGGTGCGTCAGGCCGGGGTGTTCGCCCCCGACCTGCTGGCCCCGCTGGAGCAGGCCAAGGCCCGCGGCCAGGTGTTCCTGCGCACCGACACCCACTGGACGCCGCTGGGCGCCGAGGTGGTCGCCCAGGCCCTGGCCGAGGCGGTCAACCGCCAGAGCCTGCTCAGCGGCGCGCCGCAGCAGTACATCACCGAGGCCGGCGCCAGCGCGCCGTACAAGGGCGACCTGACCAACTTCCTGCCGCTCGACCCGCTGTTCAGCAACCTGTTGCCAAGCCCGGACACCCTGCAGCAGCGCAAGACCTTGCCGGTGCAGGCCGACGACGAAGGTGGCGACGCGCTGTTCGCCGACAGCCAGATCCCGGTGGCGCTGGTGGGCACCAGCTACAGCGCCAACCCCCACTGGAACTTCCTCGGCGCCCTGCAGCAGGCGCTGCGCAGCGACGTCGCCAACTACGCCGAGGATGGCCACGGCCCGCTCCTGCCGATGCTCAAGTACCTGCAAAGCGATGCCTTCAAGAACGCACCGCCACAGGTCGTGGTGTGGGAATTCCCCGAACGTTATCTGCCAATGAAGAACGACCTCAGCAGCTTCGACCCGCAGTGGATCGCGCAGCTGAAGCAGCCCCGTCAATCCGAAGCAAACCTGGCCCTGTCGTCCAACCGGACGGACCACTGAAGATAGAGAGGAACACGCACATGACCACCAAGACTCGCATTGCCAAAGCCCTCACCCTCGCCGCCGGCCTGAGCCTCGCCTCGATGCAGGCCTTCGCCGGCGCCGACGCCGCCCTGTATGGCCCCAGCGCGCCGAAGGGCTCGACCTTCGTGCGCCTGTACAACGCCACCAGCGCGCCGACCGCCGCCTCGGTCGGCAACACCCAGATCAAGCAGGTCGGCGCCCAGGCCAGCAGCGACTTCAGCTTCCTGCCCGGTGGCGACTACACCGCCCAAGTCGGCGGCAAGAGCGTCCCGGTGAAGCTCGCCGCAGACAAGTACTACACCCTGGTCAACAACAGCGGCGGCAACCCGCAGCTGATCGAGGAGCCGCCGTTCAAGAACAAGCAGAAGGCCCTGGTGCGGGTGCAGAACCTGAGCGACCAGGCGCTGACCCTGAAGACCGCCGACGGCAAGACCGAAGTGGTCAAGCCAGTGGCCGCCAAGGGCCGTGGCGAGCGCGAAATCAATCCGGTCAAGGTCAACCTTGCCCTCTATGCAGGCGACAAGAAAGTCGGCGACGTCAAGCCCGTCGCCCTCGAGCGCGGCGAAGCCGCCGTGCTGTACGTCACCGGTTCCGGCAACAGCCTGGCGCCGGTGTGGGTCACCCGTCCCGTAGCCACTAACTGATTCCAGCCCCTATACGACCTTTATTGGAGAAACGACATGATCCCGGTAATTCTTTCTGGTGGTAGCGGTTCGCGTCTGTGGCCTCTGTCGCGCAAGCAGTTCCCCAAGCAGTTCCTGGCCCTGACCGGCGAACACACCCTGTTCCAGCAGACCATCGAACGCCTGGTGTTCGATGGCATGGACACCCCCATCGTGGTCTGCAACAAGGACCACAAGTTCATCGTCCAGGAGCAGCTGGCCGCGCTGAAGCTGGAAACCCAGGCCATCCTCATGGAGCCGTTCGGCCGCAACACCGCGCCGGCGGTGGCCATCACCGCGATGAAGCTGGTCAACGAAGGCCGTGACGAGCTGATGCTGGTGCTCCCGGCCGACCACGTGATCGAGGACCAGAAGGCCCTGCAGCGCGCCCTGGCCCTGGCCACCGTGGCCGCCGAGCGCGGCGAGATGGTGCTGTTCGGGGTGCCGGCGACCAAGCCAGAGACGGGCTACGGCTACATCCGCTCCAGCCAGGATTCGCTGCTGCCCGAGGGCGTGGCGCGGGTCGCGCAGTTCGTCGAGAAACCGGACGAGAAACGCGCCAACGAGTTCGTCCGCGCCGGCGGCTATTTCTGGAACAGCGGCATGTTCCTGTTCCGCGCCAGCCGCTTCCTCGAGGAACTGAAAAAGCACGATCCGGACATCTACGACACCTGCCTGCTGGCCCTGGAGCGCAGCGACGCAGACGCCGATGTGCTGAGCATCGACGAAGCCACCTTTGCCTGCTGCCCGGACAACTCCATCGACTACGCGGTGATGGAGAAGACCCAGCGCGCCTGCGTGGTGCCGCTGTCGGCCGGCTGGAGCGACGTGGGCTGCTGGTCGTCGCTGTGGGACGTGCACGAGAAGGACGACAACGGCAACGTCACCAAGGGCGACGTGGTGGTGCAGGACAGCCACAACTGCATGATCCACGGCAATGGCAAGCTGGTCTCGGTGATCGGCCTGGAGAACATCGTGGTGGTCGAGACCAAGGACGCCATGATGATCGCTCACAAGGACAAGGTTCAGGGGGTCAAGCAACTGGTCAACACCCTCGACGCGCAAGGCCGCAGCGAGACCCAGAACCATCTCGAGGTGTACCGCCCGTGGGGCTCGTACGACTCGGTGGACATGGGCGGGCGATTCCAGGTCAAGCACATCACCGTAAAGCCTGGCGCCAGCCTGTCGCTGCAGATGCACCACCACCGCGCCGAGCACTGGATCGTGGTGTCCGGCACCGCCGAGGTGACCTGCGACGAGAACGTGTTCCTGCTCACCGAGAACCAGTCCACCTACATCCCCATCGCCTCGGTGCACCGCCTGCGCAACCCAGGCAAGATCCCGCTGGAGATCATCGAGGTGCAGTCCGGCAGCTACCTGGGCGAAGATGACATCGAGCGCTTCGAGGACGTCTATGGCCGTAGCTCGACGCCGCTCGAGCGTGGGGTGTCGGTGAAGACCATCGCGCAGTAACAGCTGCAAGCTGCAAGAAAAAGCGGGGGCGCGGTGAATCGAAATGCTCGATTCGTCGCGCCCCTGCTTTTTTCTTGTGGCTTGCAGCTTGCAGCCTGGCGCTCCAAGATGATCAAACCCCCGCCACCAAGGCCTGTCCCACCATGATCATCGGCGCCCTGCTCGTCCTCACCTGGCTGGTCCTGCTGCTGCGCTATCCCGCCAAGGCCCTGCCGATTTCCCTGGCCGCGGTCTGCGGCCTGGCCCTGGTGGCGCTGTGGGTAGCCTGGCAAGACAGCCGCGAAGCCGCGCAACTGGCCCGCCTGGACATCCGCCTGAGCTACGCCCCGGAACAGTGCCCCGCCGACCGGGCCCTGCAGGTGCACATGAAGAACGCCAACCAGGTCCCGCTCACCGAACTGCGCTGGCGCGTCGGCGCCTATGCCCCGGGCGATACCGTCAACCTTGCCGAGAACACCTACAACGCGCCCCGCTACCGCGGCCCGGGTGAATTGCAAGCGGGAGCGCAATGGCAAGACTGCCTGCCCCTTCCACCATTGCGCTCCGGGTACCGGCCGCAAACCCTCGAATTCCGTGCAGAACACCTGCAAGGTAGCTTCGCCAACTGACCTATCGCCTGTGCCGGCCTCTGCGCGGGCAAGCCCGCGCCTACAGGACGTACGCTGTAGAAGCGGGCCTGGCCTGCGCAGAGGCCAAGGCAGGTCACACTCATTCCATCAGACAACAGGCCCCCAACCATGCCCACCGCCCTGATCACCGGTTGTTCCAGCGGCATCGGCCGCGCCCTGGCCGACGCCTTGCGCGCGGCCGGCCATGACGTCTGGGCGACCGCCCGCAAGCCCGAGGATGTCGAGTGCCTGGCCGCCGCCGGCTTCCATGCCCGGCAACTGGACGTCAACGATGCCGAGGCCATCGCCCGCCTGGCCAGCGAACTGCAGCAACTGGACATCCTGATCAACAACGCCGGCTACGGGGCCATGGGGCCCTTGCTCGACGGCGGCAGCGAGGCCCTGCGCCGACAGTTCGAGACCAACGTCTTCGCCCCAGTGGCTGTCACCCGTGCATTGTTCCCCTTACTGCGCCGCAACCGCGGCGTGGTGGTGAACATCGGCAGCGTCTCCGGCGTGCTGGTCACCCCCTTCGCCGGCGCCTACTGCGCCTCCAAGGCCGCGGTGCACGCCCTCAGCCAGGCGCTGCGCCTGGAGCTGGCACCGTTCGGGATCCGGGTCATGGAAGTGCAGCCGGGGGCAATCGCCTCGCAGTTCGCCAGCAACGCCGGGCGCGAGGCCGAGCTGTTGATCAGCGAGGGTTCGCCCTGGTGGCCGCTGCGCGAAGGCATCCGCGCCCGGGCCCGGGCCTCGCAGGATCGGCCGACCCCGGCCGAGGATTTTGCCCGCCAAGTGCTCAAGGCACTGCAACGCAATCGCGTGCCGCAGCTGATACGCCTGGGCAATGGCAGCCGCGCGTTGCCTTGGCTGGCCCGCTGGCTGCCCGGCGGTATGCTGGAAAAAGTCTTGATGAAGCGTTTCGGCCTCGACGTAAGGCTTTGATCTTCCCGGTTTTACGGGGTTTGAGCGAGCGATAGCTGACCCTATCGCTAACTATAAAGTGCACACCAGAGCATTTTCCAATGTTGCGCCAGGGCCAAGAATCCCTATCGCATTTGAACGGTCACACCAGACATTAGTGTCCTCTCCCGCTGAAATTTGCCCTGCGGGGCCCATTTTGCGGGGGAGAGACACTGCCGGCTCAAAGGCAATCAGGGAGAAACCTCCAGGATCGGAGCCCCATGGTCTGGCTGGCAGTCTTTCTCACAAATGCATACAGGTAAACTCTGGAGTCATTCGTGAAACACGCTCAACTTCCTCGCAAAGTCCCCACGCAAGCCCGCTCCAGGATGATGGTCGAGACCATCCTGAAGACCACCGCCACGGTGGTGGTCAAGCATGGCTATGCGGGAACCAACACCAACCTGGTGGCCGAACGCGCCGGCGTCAGTGTCGGTTCGGTCTACCAGTATTTCCCCAACAAGGATGCCCTGATCGCCGCCCTGTACGAGCGCCACGCCCAGGCGGTGAACCAGATCATCCTCGACGTCGCCGGCCGCCAGGACGTGGCCGACCTGCCCAGCCACATCACCCTGCTGGTACGCGGCTTGCTGCAACTGCACCTGCAGGAGCCCGAGCTGCACCGCATGCTGGACAAGGACTTCGCCTTCCTCAGCAACGGCAGCGGCGAGCACCAGGCACGCATCACCCATTCGATGGAATGCCTGCTGCAACGCTGGCGCCACCGGCTGGCCCACGGCAACCTGCAATCAGCCGCGTGGCTGACCGCGCAGATGATCACCTCGATGGTCAAGGCCTACACCCTGGAAGCACCGCAGATCAGCCAGGCCGGTATCGAAGAGGCGATCTGCTGCTCGGTGACCGGGCTGCTGTGCGCCAGTCCGCACAGCAGCTTCGGCCAGGCCGGTTACCTGGCCAGCGGCATCGTCAGCCACTCACACCTGGGCGCCGCGTGATGCCTGAACCTGCAGCAGTTGCTGGTAGCGCTCGAGCAAACGGCGCGACTGCAGGTAGCTAGGCACCTCGACCACCAGGCCATCGACCTCGGCGCGCACGCTGCCCGAACGGGTAGCGTGTTCGAAGGCGTCGATCTGGCGCTGCGCCAGCTCGGCCTCGGCCGCGGTCGGGGTCAGGTAGCGGTTGGCCACGGCGACGTGCGCCGGGTTGACCACACCCTTGGCCTGGTAGCCGATGGAGCGGGCGAACTGCATGTCCGCCTCGGCGCCTTCGTCGTCGGCGAAGGTATACGGCGAGTCGATCGCCAGCACGCCCGCCGCCGCGCATTCGAGCAGAAAGCGCGAACGCGGGTAGAACAGCTCGGTTCCGGCGCGGCTGCGACCGGCGCCCAGGTCGGCGACCATGTCCTCGGTGGCCACCAGCATCGCCTTGATGCGCGGGGTCGAGTGGGCGATGTCGATAGCCCGGACCACACCCAGCGCGGTCTCGATATTCGGCACGATCAGCGTGGAACCCGCGGCGATGCCGTACTGCCCTTCCAGGCGAGTGATGTGCCAGTCCAGCAGGGCCATCTGCTCGCGCGACTCGACCTTGGACATCATCACCACTTGCGGGCGCGCCGCCATCACCGCCTCGAGGTCCTCCAGGCCGCAGGTCTCGAACGGGTTGATGCGCACCGAGCTGATGCGCCCGCATTCGCGCCAGTGCTGCATGACCCGCGCGGCCAGTTGCCGCGCCTCGGCCCGCCGCTCGGGCGGGGTGAAATCTTCCAGCTCCTGGACCAGCACGTCGCCGTCACCGTTCAGCGCGTCGAGCAATGCCGCCTCGTCGGCGCCGGGAATGAAGAGGAAGGTGCGGCAAAGCGCCAGGGGATTGTCCTTGGAAACAGCCATGTAGACGTCCTGTAGTGAAGGGGAAAAAAGAAAGCGCGCCAGGGCGCTAGAGCATCGCCAAGCCGCCGTCGACGGCAATGGTGGTGCCACTGACGAACGAGGCCTTGCCCGACAACAGCCAGGCGATCACCTCGGCGGCCTCCTCGGCACTGCCCTCGCGACGCAAAGCGGTCATGCCATGCAGTTGCTCGAGCTTGCCGGCGACCCGGGTGGTGTCGTCGAGCATCGGCGTGCGGATCACCGCCGGGGCCACGCAGTTGACATTGATGCCGCGCGGGCCCAGCTCTCGGGCCAGGCCCTTGCTCAGGGTGATCACCGCGCCCTTGCTGGTGGCATAGCCCAAGGTGCCGGCCAGGCCGCCACCGCGAATGCCGGCGACACTGGCCACGGTGCAGATGCGCCCGCCGTGGGGCATCAGCCGCACAGCCTGCTGGACCACACTGAAGGTGCCGATCAGGTTGATGTCCAGCAGTTGACGCAGGCGTGCCACGCTCAAGGCGTCGAAAGCGCTGGTATCGACCACGCCGGCGCAGGTGGCCAGGGCATCGACCTGGCCGAACGCGCCTTCGATCTCGCTGAACACCTGCGCCACCGCCTGCTCGTCGCACAGATCCAGGCAATACGGCCGATGCGCCGCGCCGATGGCGTCGAGGGTTGCGGCCAGGCCGTGGCCATTCAGGTCCAGGCAGGCTACCCGGTAGCCTTCAGCGGCCAGCAGGCGGGCTGTCGCCGCGCCAATGCCGCTGGCGGCACCGGTCACCACCGCCACCTTGGTTCGTTCCAACATATCGAAAGTACTCCTTGCGACAACAGTGCCCATTCAGCACAGGGCA
This sequence comes from Pseudomonas sp. VA159-2, assembly GCF_024126635.1. Classification (NCBI taxonomy): domain Bacteria; kingdom Pseudomonadati; phylum Pseudomonadota; class Gammaproteobacteria; order Pseudomonadales; family Pseudomonadaceae; genus Pseudomonas; species Pseudomonas sp. VA159-2. The sequence goes on from NZ_JAMYBV010000009.1 coordinate 103,442, forward strand.
CGCTCTTCGACATGCTAAAAGAATGTATACAACTCAACTACTCGCATTCAGAAAAGCGTAATAACGGGGCGCAAGCCCCCACCCATCGCAAATAAACTCGCGTTCTCCAGCCCGGCTAAATAAACAGTCATGGCGTTCGTCGTTACCGGCAAAACGCGAGCTTTTCCCAGTTCAATTTTAATTTCCCTGCGAGCGATCGCCCCCGCGCCTCCCAACGCCGCCAAGAGCGTCGAAAAAACCTAGCAAGACCGCGTATTTCGTGGCCCACAGCTTGTACATAACAGAGCGCAATAGTCAGTTATAAGAATGCGAGTAGCTATCGTTGGACAAGCTGCTTAGGATTAAAACCACTTTGAAACTTTATATTTCAGTCGCACTTCAAGCGCACTGACATGAGACAAAAAAGTTTCAAGATAATGACATTCCTCTCTCCACCCTCATATAAAAGGACGTTCATAATGAGCACCAAGGGTTTCGACACCGTCATTGAAATCAAATACCGCGACACCGACTCCATGGGCCATGTCAGCAGCCCGATTTACTACGACTACATGCAGCACGCCTACCTCTGCTACATGCACGACCTGCTGAAACTGCCAAAGCGCGAAAAACTGCCGCACATCATGGTGCGCAGCGAGTGCGACTACGTGGCCCAGGCCATGTACGGCGAAACCCTGGTAGTCACCAGCTCGGTGGTCAAGTTCGGCACCAAGAGCTTCGAGATCGAGCACATCATGCGCCGCTCGGACGACAGCAAGGAAATCGTCGCCAAGGCCAAGTCGTACCACGTGATGTTCGACTACGACAAACAAGCCACCGTGCCGGTCCCGCAAGCGTTCAAGGACCAGGTCCTGGCATTCCAGGAAGGCTGAGCCCGGGCTCAGGGATGATGGTTTCGCCGGGCGCCTGGCGGCCGGCGAGCAGACTGCAAAGGAACTCTCGCGATGAATTTTTCCTGGACGCCCCAGCAGCATGAACTGCTGGTGAAATACCGGGCCATCGGCGCCGAGCTGGCACACGCCCGCCGCAGCGCCGAACCGGGTTTCGACCATTACGGCTGGCAACGCCTGTGCGATGCCGGCCTCTGGCAATTGGTCATCCCCGCCAGCCACGGTGGCCTGGGCGAGGACTGGTGGGGCTTCACCGCCGCCCTCGAAGGCCTGGCCTCGTCGATCCGCACCCCTGAGCTGCTGCTCTCGGTGATCGCCCAGGCCGGCATGGTCCGTGCCCTGATGCTGTACGGCAACGACGAGCAGAAAGATCGCTACCTCACCGCGATCCTCAATGGCGCGCTGAGCGCCACCGGCATCGCCGAACCTGGCACCGGCACCGACGTGCGCAGCATCCACAGCCTGCTGACCCCGGTCGATGGCGGCTACCGCCTCAACGGCAGCAAGTTCAACATCGCCCACGCCCCCGTGGCCGACTTCATGCTGATCGTCACCAAGCTGGACACCGACGCCAAGGCCAATATCGCCCTGGTGATGATCGACAAGGACACCCCGGGCCTGACCCGCGGCCAGCCTGACGACAAGCTCGGCAACAAGCACCTGCCGACCGGCCCGCTGCACTTCGACAACCTGCACGTGCCGACTGCCCAGGTGCTCGGCGAGCCAGGCCGCGGCCTGCAGCAGCTGATCAAGATCATCTCCCTGGGCCGCCTGTACTACGGCCTGGTGGCGGCCAACCTGCCTACCCCGTTCCTCGCCGAAGCCATGCAGTACGCGGCCAAGCGCGAAAGCTTCAACAGCACCATCGACAACCACCAGTACGTGCAGAAGCGCCTGGTGGACCTGGCCATGGGCATCGAACGCAACCGCTGGATGGCCTATGCCGCCCTCGACCAGTTGCTCAACGACCAGCCCCAGGCCCTGATGAACTGCTCGATCGCCAAGCTCGGCGCCGCGCAGGACTTCATCAACAGCGCCATCAGCCTGCTCAAGCTGTACGGCAGCCTGGGCTACCACGAAGGCGACGTCGCCAACCTGGTCAAGGATGCCCTGGGCTTCGCCAGCGTCGGCGGCACCGAAGAGATGCACCAGAAGAACATCTTCAACCAGCTGCTGCGCCTGACACAGGCCGTCTGAACGGTCGAGCCCGCAGCTCGCAAGCCCTGCCATGCCCTGCCGGCACGCCAGGCCAACCCTTCGGGGTCGGCCTGGGGTGAGCCGGCAGTGGGGCTTTGCCTGCCTTCCATTGCGCCCTACACAAAGAGAGCAGATCCGATGCCCATCCCATCGATGCCCTTGCACAGCACAACGTCCACCGCCTTCGCCGACCCGGTCGACGATCGTTTCGAACAAGCCAGCGTCGACGCCCTGCGCGCCCACCAGCTGCAGCGCCTGCGTGTCACCCTGGAACATGCCTACGCCAACGTGCCCTGGTACCGCGAGCAGTTCCAGGCCCTGGGGGTGCACCCACAGGACATGACCCAGCTGGAGGACCTGGCCCGTTTCCCCCTGACTAGCAAGGCCGAACTGCGCGAACACTACCCGTTCGGCCTGTTCGCCGTGCCCATGGACCAGGTGGTGCGCCTGCACGCCTCCAGCGGCACCACCGGCAAGCCCACCGTGGTCGGCTACACCCGGCATGACATCGATGTCTGGTCGTCGCTGGTGGCCCGTTCGATCCGCGCCGCCGGTGGCCAGCGCGGCGACCGGATCCACATCGCCTACGGCTACGGCCTGTTCACCGGCGGCCTGGGCGCGCACTACGGCGCCGAGAAGCTTGGCTGCACGGTGATCCCGATGTCCGGCGGCCAGACCGAGAAACAGGTCCAGCTGATCCGCGACTTCCAGCCCGACATCATCATGGTCACGCCGTCGTACATGCTCAACATCGCCGAAGAGATCGAGCGCCAGGGCCTGGACCCGCGCGCGCTGTCGCTGCGGGTCGGGATCTTCGGCGCCGAGCCGTGGGGCCAGCAGATGCGCGCCGAGCTGGAACAGCGCCTGGGCATCCAGGCCCTGGACATCTACGGCCTGTCGGAAGTGATGGGCCCGGGCGTGGCCATGGAGCACCTGGACACCAAGGACGGCCCGACCCTCTGGGAAGACCACTTCTACCCGGAGATCATCGACCCGGTGACCGGCCAAGTGCTGCCCGAGGGCGAGTTCGGCGAACTGGTGCTGACCACCCTGAGCAAGGAAGCGCTGCCGATGGTGCGCTACCGCACCCGCGACCTGACCCGCCTGCTGCCGGGCAACGGCCGCGCCATGCGCCGCCTGGACAAGATCACCGGGCGCAGCGACGACATGCTGATCATCCGCGGGGTCAACGTGTTCCCCAGCCAGATCGAGGAACAGCTGCTGAACCTGTTCATCTTCAGCCCCGTGCACGAACTGCACGTCAGCCGCGAAGGCAACCTCGACGCCCTCACCATCCAGGTCGAGCTGCGCCCGGAGCACAGCCGGCTGAGCAACGAGGAACAACAGGCGGCCTGCCAGCAGCTCAGCCACCGGATCAAGGTGCATGTCGGCATCAGCACCCGCATCGTGCTCAACCCCTGCCACTCCCTGAAGCGCTCCGAAGGCAAGGCCGGCAAGGTCATCGACCTGCGCGGTACACGCTGACGACGCGCCATCCCTCCTCAACGGACTCACGAGGTTGACTCCAACATGGACATGACCATCGGCGACTTTCTCCTGCGTCGCCTGCAGGAATTCGGTATCCGCCATCTGTTCGGCGTGCCCGGCGACTACAACCTGACCTTGCTCGAACAGGTCGAGGTCATGCCGGACCTGCAGTTCATCGGCAACTGCAACGAGCTCAACGCCGCCTACGCCGCCGACGGCTACGCCCGCGCCCAAGGCTTCGGCGCGGTGCTGACCACCTATGGCGTGGGCGACCTCAGTGCCCTGAACGGCATTGCCGGGGCCTATGCCGAGCGGGTGCCGGTGGTCATGATCTCCGGCATGCCGCCGCTGCACGCGATCATCGACCGGGCGCTGATGCACCACACCCTGGCCGACGGCAACTACGACAACATCATGGTTGCCGTGCGCCAGTTCACCGTGGCCCAGGCGCGTATCACCGTGGAAAACGCCGCGCAGGAGATCGACCGGGTGCTGCAGACCTGCCTGCGCGAACGCCGCCCGGTGTACCTGCAACTGCCCTCCGACCTCGCCTACCTGCACATCGAGGTGCCCGACACCCCGCTGCAACGCTGCGAAAGCCGCAGCGAGCCGGGCCAACTGCAGCACGTGGTGACCCAGTTGCGCGAACGCCTGGCCAAGGCCAGTCGCCCGGTGGTACTGGTGGACATCGACGTCGAACGTTTCGGCCTGACCGAGCAGGTGCTGGAGCTGATCGAGCGCCTCGACCTGCCGTTCGCCAACCTGCCGCCGGCCAAGGCCATGCTGCCGGAGACCCACCACCTGTTCCTTGGCACCTACGCCGGTGCCGGCAGCGCCCCGGCGGTGCGCGAGGCGATCGAACAGGCCGACTGCGTGCTGAGCATCGGCGCGCGCTTCACCGACGTCAGCACCGCGCTGTTCTCGCAGAAATTCCAGGACGGCGCGCTGATCCAGCTGCAGCCCTACGCCGCGTCGATGGCCAAGGTGCACTACAACGCGGTGAGCATGCGCCAGGTGCTGGAAACCCTGGTCCAGCAACCGCCGGTGATGCAGGCCGTGGCGCGCCAGGTCCCGCCGTTCAGCGGCCCGGCGGCGTTCCGCGCGCTGCCCGAGCACCCGCTGAGCCAGCTACGCTTCTGGCAGCGCATCGCCCACCTGATTCGCGGCGACGAGTTGATCATCGCCGAGAGCGGCACCTCCTCGGCCGGGCTCAACGGCCTGCGCATGCCGCGGGGGGTGACCTACCTGACCCAGCCGATCTGGGGCTCGATCGGCTACACTCTGCCGGCCCTGCTCGGCACCCTGCTGGCCCAGCCGCAGCGCCGGCAAATGCTGTTCATCGGCGACGGTTCGTTGCAGATGACCGTGCAGGAGCTGTCGACCCTGCTGGCCCATGACCTCAAGCCGATCATCTTCCTGATCAACAACGATGGCTACACCATCGAGCGGCTGATCCTCGGCGAGAACTCCAGCTACAACGACATCAACCCGTGGCGTTATGCGCAACTGCCCAAGGTGCTCGACACCCGCGACCGCGCCCGGCACTTCACGGTGCACACCGAGGACCAGCTGGAGGTGGCGCTGATCGAGGCCGAGGCCTGCGACGCGCTGGTGTTCATCGAGGTGGTGATGGAGCGCATGGATGCGCCGGAGTCGCTCAAGCGCTTCGCCCGGCTGTTCGCCGAATTCGACTACGGGCTGCCGGCGCTGAGCCAGCCGACCTTGGCGCATTGACCCAAAGCCGGCTCCTACACAGATGCCAACCTGTAGGAGCCAGCCTTGCTGGCGAACCAGGCAACACCGTGTTCACCAGTGATCGCGACCCCAGCAAAGCCCGGACGGCATGGCCGCCCGGGCTTTTTTTGCATCAGGCGATCGAGCGCACCACCCCGCCATCCACGCGCATGGCCGCGCCGGTGGTGGCACTGGCCTGGCGCGAAGCCAGGTAGACCACCAGGTTGGCCACCTCTTCCACCGTGGCCAGGCGCTTGATGATCGAGCTGGAACGGTGCTCGGCGATGAAGCTGGCCTCCAGTTCCTCCACCGGCTTGCCGGCCTCGTCGGCCATCTTCTCGAAGTAACCGCCCACCCCTTCGGAACGGGTTGGCCCCGGCAGCACGGCGTTGACCGTCACCCCGGTACCGGCCAGGGTCTCGGCCAACCCACGGGAAACCGCCAGCAACGCGGTCTTGGTGGTGCCGTAGTGGATCATCTCGGTCGGGATCTGCAACGCCGACTCGCTGGACATGAACAGCACCCGCCCCCAATTGCGCACTTTCATGCCCTGGGCGTAGTGACGCGACAGGCGCACCGCGCTCATCACGTTGACCTCGAAGAAGTGCTGCCAGTCCTCGTCGCTGATCTCGAAGAAGCCCTTGGGCTCGAAGATGCCCAGGTTGTTCACCAGGATGTCGGCTTCCGGCTCCTTGGCGATCAGCTTCTTCACGCCCTCGAGCGTACCCAGGTCGGCGACCACGCCGGACACCTTGGCGCCGGGCAGCTTGTCGGTGATTTTCTTGATGGCGCGTTTGACCCGGCCTTCATCGCGGCCGTTGATCACCACATTCGCACCCGCCTCGGCCAAGCCGAAAGCGACGGCGAACCCTATGCCGGCCGTGGAACCGCTGACGATTGCACTTTTGCCGTGCAAGGAAATATTCATACCTGCGTCCTTTTTCTGGATGATATCTGTTCCCAAAAACGACACGCCGCCAACAACGCAAGCATTGTTGGCGGCGTGCCTCATGGCTCTTTGACCGCGGCTTTCAATCGCGTTCAACCTTGGCTTGCAACACTGGCGCAAACGATTGCCAGCCACCGCCCAGGGACTTGTACAGCCCGACCATGGACAACGACGTGGCAGCGCTGCTTTCCACCCACTGTTCCTGGTTGGCCAGCAACGCGCTCTGCACCGTCAACACGTTGAGGAAGTCCACCGCGCCTTCCACGTACTGGCGCTTGGCGTTGTCCAGGGCCACCCGGCTCTGGCGCACCGCTTCCTCGAGCAGGTCGCGGCGCAACTGGCTGGCGTTGTACTGGCGCAACACATCGTCCACTTCGTGCCAGGCCCGCAGCACCGTCTGCTGGTACTGCAGCGCCGCTTCCTGCTGCTGCGCCTCGCGCAGTTCGAGCACGCCCTTGAGGCGCCCGCCTTCGAAAATCGGCAGGTTCAACTGTGGCCCGATGGCGAAGCGCCGCGCGTCCCAGTTGCCGAAGTCGGACAGCTGCATCGACTGGAAGCCGGCGCTGCCAGACAGGCGAATACTGGGGTAGAAGTTGGCCTTGGCCACGCCGATGCTGGCGGTGGCCGCATGCAGCCGCGCCTCGGCCTGGCGGATGTCGGGACGGCGCTCGGCCAGCTCCGACGGCAGGCCCATGGCGAAGCGCTGGGCGGTGCGTGGCAGTTCGCCTGGTGTCAGCAGCTCTTGCTGCAAGCTGCGCGGCGGCTCGGCCAGCAGCAGGCTCAGGGCGTTGATCAACTGCGCCTGGCGCTCTTCGAGGGTCGGCAGGCGCGCCTCGACCGCGGCCACCTGGGCGGCAGCCTGGGCGACATCGAGGTTGGTCGCCACGCCGTCGCTCAGGCGCATCTGCGACAGGCGCAGCGAGTGGCGGGACACGTCCAGGTTCTCGCGCACCACGCCCAAGGTGCTCTGCACCGAGCGCAACTGAATATAGGTGCTGGCGGTTTCTGCCAACAGCGACAACAGCACGCCCTGGCGATCGTTTTCGGCGACCTCGACACTGGCGTCGGCCGCTTCCACTTCACGGCGCACGCGGCCCCACAGGTCGAGCTCCCAGGCCGCGACGAAGTCGCCCTGCCACAGGTTGAACGCCGACTTGCCATTTTTGCCAGACGGGTCGGCGAGGCCTTCGGCGCTGTTGCGCGCACGGCTGTAGCCGGCGTCCAGGTCCACCGACGGGTACTGCTCGGAGGCGATGCTCATGCGCAGCGCACGGCTTTGCAGCAGGCGCGAGGTGGCGATCTGCAGGTCCAGGTTGCGCTCTACCGCGCGCTGGATTAGCGCCGTGAGTTGCGCATCATGGAACGTCTCCCACCAGCGGGCCTCCAGCGGCGTGCTCTGCGGCTGGCTGGGCGCGGCCTTTTCCTGCAACGCCGGCCAGGCCGCCGGGGCGCTCGAGGCGGGCTTGTGAAAGTCCGGGCCGAGGGTGCAGGCGCTCAAGGCCAGGGTGGCGCCCAACAGCAAGGGCGTGCCGGTACGTGCAAGCTTCATCGGGCGCTGACCTCCTGGTGGGGCTTGGCCCGGGCGTCCTGGCCACCTTCGCTGCCGGTGTCGATATCGGCGATCACCGACATGCCCACGCGCAGGCGCTGCAACAGTGGCTGGTCGGCGTCGAAGACGATCTTCACCGGAATGCGCTGCACCACCTTGGTGAAGTTGCCGGTGGCGTTGTCGGGCTTGACCGCCGCGAAGGTCAGGCCGGTGGCCGGCGCGACGCTCTGCACCACACCGCGCAGGCGCTCGCCGGGGAAGGTATCGACGCTCACCTCGACGCGCTGGCCAGGCAGCACGTGGGTCAGCTGGGTTTCGCGGAAGTTGCCGATCACGTAGGCGCGCTGCAACGGCACCACCGAGAGCATCTTCGCCCCGGGCTGAACATAGGAGCCGATGCGCACCGCGCGCTCGCCGACCATGCCGTCGATGGGCGCGACGATGGTGGTGTACGACAGGTCCAGGCGTGCCCGGTCCAGGGCCGCGTCGGCATGCTTGCGCCCGGCCTCGGCGGCCTGCAGCTGCGCGCTGAGGATGTCGGTCTGCTTGCGCGCCGCCGCCAGGGCGGCGCTGGAGTTGGTCAGCCGCGCCTGGGCCTGGTCGACCCGGCTGCGCGCCTGCTGGGCGTTCTGCACGGTGCCGGCACCCTGCTCGGCCAGGCGCGTGTGGCGGGTCAGTTCATGGCTGGCGAAGGCCAGTTCGGCCTTGTCGGCAGCCACTGCGGCCTCGGCCTGGGAGATCAGCGAGGCCTGGCGCTCCAACGTTGCCTTGGCGTTCTGCAACTGTGCCCGGGACATCTGCGCCTGGGCCTCGGCCGCCGCCAGGGCGGCCTGGAAATCGCGGTCGTCGATGCGTGCCAGGGTCTGCCCGGCCTTGACCTGCTGGTTGTCTTCCACCAGCACCTGGGTGATGAAGCCGGCCACTTTCGGCGCCACCACGGTGTAGTCCGCCGACACGTAGGCGTCGTTGGTCGATTGCACGCCACCGCCGCCGAACAGCGACGGCAAGGCCGTGAAGGCGATGCCGCCAACGACGATGACCGCCGCCGCAATCAAGGCCAGTTTGTGGTTTTTGCTTATGCTCATGATGTCTTTCTCTCTCAACAAGAACGCTATGCCACCGCCCGCGGTGGATAGATCCGGGTAGGCACGAAGGGAATCAGCACGATCAGCGCCAGCGCCAGCAGCGCCATGCACAGGTAGAGGTCAGCCGAGGTCAGCACCACGGCCTGCTCGTGAATACGCTTGGCCAGGCCCGCGGCATTGCCGTCGACCAGCGGCGAGTTGCCCAGGTTGTCCACCAGCATGTTCGAATGGAAATGCCGGCGGCTGGTGGTCAGCGCGTCGAGCACCCCGGCGGCGACCACCGAGGCCAGGCCCTTGACGGTGTTGAACCAGGCCGAGGCGAACGGGCCGTCCTGCGGGGTCATGCCGCCGGTGGCGAGCATCAGCAGCGGGATCACCGCCATGGGCTGGCCGAAAATCTGGAACAATTGCAACACGTAGAAGTTGTCGCGGATCCACTGCGAGGTGACGAAGGTGCCGCCGAAGCAAGAGATCGCCAGCATGCCCAGGCCGATGGCCAGCACCCAGCGGCAGTCCACCGCGCGGATGTTGCACAGCGCCGCGGTCAGCGGCAGCGCCAGCAACTGCGGCAAGGCCACCAGCAGCATCACCGGGCCCGTCTGCGCCGGGCGGTAGCCCTGGATCTGGGCGAGGAAGCTGGACGGAATGATGATCACCGCCGACAGCACCACCAGCACGCCGCCCAGGGTGATCAGGGCATGGGTGAGGTTGCGGTTGGTGAGCATCTGCAACTTGAAGAACGGCAGCGGGTGGGACCACTCGTTGATCATGAACAGCACCAGCAGCGCCAGGCCACCGCCCAGCAACCAGCAGATCATCGGCGAGTTGAACCAGCCGTAACGGTCGCCCTGGGACAGGCCGATGACGATCGAGCAGATCGCCGGCAGCCCCAGCAGCAGGCCGCGCCAGTCGAACTGCTTGAAACGCTCCAGGCGCAGCGGGTCCTGCGGCAGGCCCCAGGCCACGCAGGCCATGGCCAGCAGCGAGGGCACGATGATCTGCCAGAAGGCCCACTGCCAGCCGACGTATTCGGTCCACAGGCCGGCCAGTGGCAGGCCCAGGCTGGGGCCGAAAGTGGCGGTCAGGGCATAGCCGGCCAGGCCGTAGAGCTTGATGCCCGGCGGCAGGAAACGCAGCGCCACGCTCATCAGCATCGGCGGCAAGGCGCCGCCGGCGAAGCCTTGCAGGGTGCGCAGCAGCATCAGGCTTTCCTGGTTGGGCGCGAACGGGCACAACAGGCCAAGCACGGCGAAGGCGCCGATGGCGCACAGGGTGAAACGGCGCAGGGAAAAGGTCACCGAGCACCAGGGCGCGAAGGCCATGGCCGACACCGAAGTGGCCGAGTACAGCGCCACCAGCCACGAGCCTTCGTCGGCGCCGATGCCCATGCCGCCACGGATGTCGGCCAGGGCCATCTTGGTGACCATCTCGTTGAGGCCGGCGCACAGCACCGCCAGCAGCACACCGACCAGGCCGACCACGATGCGCGGGCCGAACGCCGGTGGCGCGGCCGGCTTGGCCGGTGCCGGCGCTGCGGCGCTCGCGGGGGCGGCCACGGAAGCCGTGGCGGCCAGCGAAGTCATGGCCTGGCCCCGGTGGCGCGGGCTGGGGCGGGACGAGGCAGATAGGCACGCATGGCTTTAGAACTCCGGGAAAAGTAGATACCCGGCAAGTCTAGGGAGGCACAATGCTGTCGAAAACTGACATATTCGCAGCTTTATGCTGCATGCAACACAACTATGAAGTCACATAATCATAAGTACGACAGGGGGAGGTAGCGCTCGATCACACAGGCGCCAAACCTCCCACGCCGAACTCAATGCTTGCTGCAACATTCCTTGAGCGTCTGGCGCAGCCAGCGGTGTGCCGGGTCGTTGTCGTAACGCGGGTGCCAGGCCTGCATGATGGCCACCGATTCCAGCGCCATCGGAATGCGGAACGAGCGCAGCGGCAAGCCCAGCCGGGCGACACTGAGCAACACATGTTGCGGCAGCGGCAGCAGCAGGTCCGATTCGGGCAGCGAGAACATCGCCGAGTGGAAGCTCGGCGTGATCAACGCCACCCGCCGGCTCAGGCCCATGCCCGCCAGGGCCTGGTCGATCGGCCCGGTGGCGCGGCCCCGCCGCGACACGCTGATCTGCTCGTAGGCGGCGAAGCGCTCCGGGGTGATCTCGTCGTTGAAGATCGGATGGTCGACCCGCGCCAGGCCGACGAAGGTGGTGGAGAACAGGCTCTGCACCTTGATCTCCGGGCCCAGGTTGCGGGTGGCGCTGATATACAGGTCCAGGCGCCCATCGCGCAGGCTTTCGTCCTCGTCGCCGCCCTCGCCTTCGGGGACGAAGCGCAGCACGGTGCGCGGCGCCTGCTTGCGCATGGTTTCCAGCAACGGCGTGGCGAACGGCGCGATGAACACGTCGTTGGCGCGCAGGTTGAAGGAGCGCTCCAGGGTGGGCAGGTCGACCTCGTCGCTGGAGCTGAAGACCTGCCCGGCCTGCTCGACCACGCTGCGGACCTGGCTGCGCAAGGCCATGGCCTTGGGCGTGGGCACCAGGCCGCGGCCGGCACGTACCAGGATCGGGTCGCCGACGGCATGACGGATCCGCGTCAGGGTGCGGCTCATGGCCGCCGGGCTGAGGTTCATGCGGCGTGCCGCCCCGACCACGCTGCCCTCGTCGAGCAGGGCGTCCAGTGCGACCAGCAAGTTCATATCCGGAAAGTGCATGGTAAGCATCCATTCAAGAATTTCGGTGAATCCGCTGCAATATTACCAGTCTTTGCCGGTTTTCCTGCCTTTGCATACGACGCAACTTGTGATTGCGCCGCACACCATTTACCCCGATGCAAGCATTCCCAAGAATACCTGCCTTCTGCATAACCAATGGACCCGTAACCATGTTCCGGTCGGTACTGATCGCCATCGATGGCACCCCGCGCAGCCTAGGCATCCTCGACACCGTCAAACGCTTCTGCGACACCGAGCAGCACTTGCTGCATGTGTTGCTGGCGGTCGACAGCGCCTATGCCCTGGAGGAATTCGACCAGCGCCTGAGCCGCTTCGACCAGACCGAATACCCGGCCGCCGCCCAGGAGCAATTGCACGCGGACAAGATCGTGCAAGAGGCCATCCAGGCCTTCACCCAGGCGGGCTTCTCGACCACCGGCAGCCAGGAGGTCGGCGAGCCGGCCGAGGTCATCATCAAGGTGGCCAAGGCCCGCAACAGCGACCTGGTGGTGATGGGCCACCGCCACCTGTCACGCCTCAAACGCATGCTCGATCCTTCGATCGCCAGCAAGGTCATCGACGAAGCCGGCTGCCCGGTGCTGGTCGATGCCCGCCACCAACCCCCACGCCACTGAAGCGAGACGACACCGATGAAACTCGACTACCTGCAACTGGAACAGTTCGGCGCCGTCGCGCTGGTTCGCCTGAGCCGCCCCGAGGCCCTCAACGCGCTGTGCAGCGAGCTGATGGAGGAACTGGCCGGGCTGCTCGAGCGCCTGGAGCAGGATCGCAGCGTGCGTGCCCTGGTGCTGACCGGCGGCGACACGGTGTTCGCCGCCGGCGCCGACATCAAGGCCATGCGTGACCGCAGCTACATGGAGGTCTACACCAGCGACTTCGTGACGGTGAACTGGGAACGCCTGGCGAGTTTCCGCAAGCCCACCATTGCCGCGGTGGCCGGTTACGCCCTGGGCGGCGGCTGCGAGCTGGCGCTGATGTGCGACATGATCATCGCCGCCGAAAGCGCCCGGTTCGGCCAGCCGGAAATCAAGATCGGCACCATCCCCGGCGCCGGCGGCAGCCAGCGCCTGGCCCGCTCGATCGGCAAGGCCAAGGCCATGGACCTGGTGCTGACCGGGCGCACCATGGACGCCGAGGAAGCCGAGCGTTGCGGCCTGGTCAGCCGTCGGGTCAGCGATGCCACGTTGCTCGACGAGGCGCTGCAGGCCGCCGCGCGCATCGCCAGCTATTCCGGCCCGGTGACCATGATGGCCAAGGAGGCGGTCAACCACGCCTTCGAAACCAGCCTGAACGAAGGCGTGCGGGTCGAACGCCGGTTGTTCCACTCCACCTTCGCCATCGACGACCAGAAGGAAGGCATGGCCGCCTTCGCCGAGAAGCGCGCCCCGCAGTTCATGCACCGCTGAGCCACGGCGCCAAACCGTAGGCGTCAGCCTTGCTGGCGAACCAGACGACGCGCTGTTCGCCCGCAAGGCCGGCCTAGGCTGATCGAGTCAAGGTCAATCGCTATCTGGCGTGACCACCACGGTGCAGGTGGTGCCGGCCGCCAGCAGGAAGCCCTCCGGCACCTCGTCGATCTGGATGCGCACCGGCACCCGCTGCGCCAGGCGCACCCAGTTGAAGGTCGGGTTGACATCGGCGATCAGCTCGCGGCTCTGCGGGTTGTCACGGTCATAGATACCCCGGGCGATGCTCTGCACATGGCCCTTGAGACGCTCGCCGCTCATCATCTGCAACTCGGCCTGGTTACCCACCTTCACATGCGGCAGCTTGGTCTCCTCGAAGAAGCCGTAGACCCAGAACGAATGCTCGTCCACCACCGCCATCAACGCCTCGCCGGTGCGCGCGTAGTCGCCGCGGTGGATGTTCAGGTTGGTCACGTAGCCATCGACGGTGGCGACGATCTGCGTGCGCTTGAGGTTCAACTCGGCCGCGGCCAACTGCGCCTGGGCGTGCTGGTAGTCGGCCAGCGCGGCGCTGGCGATGTTGCTGGCATCGTCGCGGTTCTCCTTGGAGATCACCAGGTTGTCCATGTCGGCCCGGCGCTTGGCGTTGGCCTTGCGCATCTCCCAGGTGGCCTTGCGCGCGGCGACCAGGGCCTTGGCCTGCTCCACCGCCAGCTGGTAGTGCTCCGGGTCGATGCGCATCAGCACATCGCCCTTCTTCACCCGCTGGTTGTCCAGCACCGGCACGTCGACCACATAGCCCGGCACATCGGCGGCGACGTTGATGATGTCGGCGCGCACCCGGCCGTCACGGGTCCACGGCGTGGTCATGTAGTGCAGCCATAACTGGCGGCCGATCACCACGGCAGCGGCCAGCACCAGCAGGGTGGCGATCAGGCTGAAGAACTTTTTCATCGAGGGATTCTCACCAGTAGAGCGACAGCGCCAGGGCGCCGAACAGGCAGACGAACAGGCTCAGGCGCAGCAGCGCCGGGTGCCAGAAGAAACGGTAGCCATCCAGGCTGGCGATGAACCGGTCCAGGCCCCAGGCCAGGCCCAGGGCGAACAGGAACATCAAGGTCATGGTGGGCATGTACACGCCATGGAAGGCGATCTCACGGGGCATGAGGCAGTCCTTTCGCCGGTGCCAGCGGCGACTGTGGGTCGAGCAGGGAGGAACGGATGAAGTGCAGGTAGCTCTGCGCGCGGCGCAGCACCGAGGTGTCGAAGTGCCGGGCGAAAGGTTCGTCGGTGGCCTGCACGCGGCTGATGGCGTGGTCCACCGCCACCAGGGCGCGCTCGTGGTTGCTGGCGCTGGGTTGCAGGAACAAGCGCGCCAGGGCGCGGCCCATCACGCGGATGGCCTGGCGCCAGGGCTGCGACTCGGCATAGGCCGGGTGGATCGGCGCCCGCGCCTGCTCCTTGCGCAGCTCGATGATGGCGTGGCCGATCTCCAGCACCGTGAACATCCAGCCCATCAGCTCGCTCTGCACCTGCGGCTTGCCGGCGGCCAGGCCATAGGCCTGGTGCAGCAGGTCGCGGGTGCGGCTCTCGAACGCCGAGCCCAGGCCACGCAGGCGCCCGCCGATGGCGAACAGCACCTGCTCGCGCAACGCCTGCTCCAGGCGGCTCCACAACCAGCGGCTGTTGGGCGGCAGGATGATCGCCCCGGCTGCAGCGCAGGCGAACATGCCGATGACCATGCCGATGTAGTCGTTGATGAAGGTGTAGGGGTTGTAGACGGTCAGGTTGTTGGGCACCGAGCCGATGGCGAAGAACACCAGCAGGCCCAGGCCGTAACCGGCATAGGCCGGGCGCGAGGCGAGGAAGGCGCCGAGCACGAAGACCGGCGCCAGGACCATGCACAGCAGCGCGAAGCCATCGATCCAGGGGAACACGAAGAAGGTTTCGAAGAAGCCGACGAAGGCGCCGAACGCCGTGCCGCAGGCCATCTGGAACGACATGCGCTTGGGGTTCGGCGAGGCGGCCGACAGGCACACGGTGACAGTGGCGATCAGCGTCATCATGCCGCCGCTGGGCCAGTCGCTGAGCAGCCAGTAGCTGCCCAGCAGCAACAGCACCGCCGAGGCCCGCACCCCGGCGGCCAACGACACCAGCCAGCTGGTCTGGGCCACATAGGGCTCGTCCCAGTGCTCGCGCTCATGCTTGTGCACGGCCAGCGAGGCGTGGGTCTCGGCGTAGCTGTACATCTCGTCGACGAAGCGGTACAGCAGCTCGAACGCCGTGTGGAAATCGAGCAGGTCGGACTCGCTGGGGCCGGTCTCCAGATAGTCGGCGCGCAGGCCGCGCACCTGGGCCTGCAAGCCTTCCTTGTAGGTGCCCAGCTCCAGAGCCAGGCGCAGCGCGTCGGCGTCGGTGAGGGCGCGGCCAACGTAGGGCTGGAGCAATTGCGCGAGGGTTTCGATACCCGGTTCGATCGCGCCGACGATCTGCAGCGGGCCGCGCGCGCGCAGGCGTTCGAGCAGCCGGTGCAGGGCGTTGAAGCGGGTGGTGATGGCCATGAACTCGCTGTTCATGCGCACCAATCGGCCAGAGCGCCGGCGCATGTGCGGGTCTTCGAAGGCCGTGACGTTGCGCAGGCTCTCCAGGCCCACCGCCTCGGCGACGAAACGCACGTTGCTGGTTTCATAGCGGTCGCGCTGGCTGTCGCCGCGCAGGGCCTCGACCACCACCGCGGCGAAGGTGCCGAAGCGCTGGTACAAGGCATTGCGCATGGCGGCGCTGGCCGACTGCGGCAGAATCGCGGCGCTGACGAAGGTCGACACCAGGATGCCCAGGGCGATTTCCAGCACCCGCCACACCGCCGCCATGAACGCCTGGTCGGGGTGCTCCAGCACCGGCAGGCCGATCATCGCCGCGGTGTAGCCTGCCAGCACGAAGCCATAGGCGCGGAAGGTGCGGTAGCGCATGGCGCCGGCCGAGCACAGGCCGACCCACAGGGCCAGGCTGGGCAGGAACAGTTCGGTGTTCTGCGGGAAGATCGCGATCAGCGCGATCATCATCGCCGAGCCGGCCAGGGTGCCGAGCACCCGGTAGAAGCTCTTGGCGAACACGTGGCCGCTTTGCGGCTGCATGACGATGAACACGGTGATCATCGCCGTGCGCGGCTGCGGCAGCTCCAGGCGCATGGCCAGCCACAGGGTAATGAAGGCGGCGGCCAGGACCTTGAAGATATACACCCAGGTGACACCGTCGGTGCGCGCCCAGGCAAAGAAGCCGCGGCGCCACTCCAGGCTCTGCAGCCAGCGCAGGAGCAAGCTCGGTGTGCTCATTCGGCGTGCTCCGGCGTGTCGAAGATAGCCAGGGTGGCCGGGGTTTTCGGCGCGGCCTGGCGCTGTTCGTCCGGCACGTCGCGGCCTGCCTCCAGGCCCCCGCCCAGGGCGGTGACCAGTTCGGCGTGGGCCATCAGGCGCGCGGCCTGGACCTGCTGTTGCACTTGCTGCTGACGGAACAGCAGGGTCTGCGCGTTGAGCACGTTGAGGTAGTCGGTCAGGCCGCGCTCGAAGGCGACGGTGGCAATGTCGTAGGTTTTCTGCGCGGCGGCCACGCTCTGTGCGGCGAAGTGCGCCTGCTCCTTCATCGACTCGCGGCGGATCAACTGGTCGGAGATGTGCTTCAACGCACCGATCACCGTCTGGTTGTAGCGTGCCACGGCCACGTCGTAGCCAGCCGAGGCCACGCCCAGCTGCGAACGCAGGCGGCCACCGTCGAAGATCGGCAGGCTGATGGCCGGGCCGACGTTGTAGTTGAACTTGCGCCCGGTGAGGAACTCCAGCGGGCCACCGCCGGTGGCCATGAAGCCGAGGCTGCCGACCAAATCGACATTGGGGAAGAAGCCGGCGTGGGCGACGTCGATGCCCCGGGCCTGGGCCGCCACCTGCCAGCGGCTGGCGACCACGTCGGGGCGCTGGCCGACCAGTTCGGCGGGCAGGTTCGACGGTAGCTGCAACGGCGCGCCCAGGGTCAGGCTCGGGCGCTGCAGTCGTGCGCCCTCCCCCGGGCCCTTGCCGGCCAGGGCCGCAAGCTGGTTGCGGGTCAGGGCGATGTCCTCGTTGAGGCTGTCGAGCTGGCGATGGGTCTCAGGCAGTGGCGCCTCGGCCTGGCTGACTTCGAAATGCGTGCCGATGCCGGCGTCGAGGCGGCGCTGGGCCAGGGCCAGGATCTGTTCCTGCTGGGCCAGTTCGGCCTGGACGATGTCGCGCCGGGCGAAGTGCAGGCTGAGCTGGATGTAGCTGCGCACCACGTTGTTTTCCAGCTCCAGCTGGGCCTGGCGCGCTTCGGCGACACGCATGTGCGCCTGGTCCACGGCCTGCTCGCTGGCATTGCGCTCGCGGCCCCACAGGTCCAGCGCGTAGCTCAAGCCGATGCTGGCATTGTTGTCCCAGGTATTGGCGCCAGACAGCGCGCCGGGGCCGTAGAACTGATCTTCCGGCCAGTTGTGCCGCTTGAGCGTGGCGTTGCCGTTGGCCTGGAGTTTTTCCGCCGACTCGACCACCCCGGCCATGGCCTTGGCTTCACGCACCCGGGCGGCCGCCATGGCCAGGCTCGGACTGCCGGCCAGGGCCTGGGCGACCCAGCTGTCAAGCTGCGGGTCGGCATAGGCGCGCCACCACTGCTGGGCCGGCCAGTGGGCGTCACGCGCGGCCTCGCGGATCGCCTCGTCGGTGGTCAGTTGGTTGGCTTGAAGGGTCTTGCTTTGCGGGGCGATGCCCCAGGTTCCGATACAGCCGCTCAAGGTGAGACAAAGGGCACAGGCACTGAACGCATGGAGCGCTCTGATGTGGCGACGCGGCACAGCTGCGATTTCCCGAGGAAGAGGTGGAGGGGCCGAGCAATTCTAGGGGGCGCATGGATTGGCGATAAGCGTATATTCCTGCGAATCTTTGTTACCAAAACAGCGATAATCCGGCTTTAGTCGGAAGCGACATCACGTTACTTCATGTCACAATTTTGTCCTCTAAACCGAGAGTGACCCATGGACACCCTGCAAAACATGCGTGCTTTCAGTTGCGTGGCCCAACTCGGCAGCTTCACCGCTGCCGCGGCGCAACTGGATACGACCACCGCGAACGTGTCGCGGGCGGTCTCCAACCTGGAAGCCCATCTGCAAACCCGCCTGCTCAACCGCACCACCCGGCGCATCGCGCTGACCGAGGCCGGCAAGCGCTACCTGATGCGCTGCGAGCAGATTCTGACCTTTGTGGAAGAAGCCGAGGCCGAGGCCAGCGATGCCCACGCCCGCCCCGCCGGGCAGTTGAAGGTGCACTCGATGACCGGGGTCGGCCAGCACTTCGTGGTCGACGCCATCGCCCGCTACCGCGAGTCGCACCCGGACGTCACCTTCGACCTGACCATGGCCAACCGCGTGCCCGACCTGCTCGACGAGGGCTACGACGTGTCCATCGTCCTGGCCAGCGAGCTGCCGGACTCCGGCTTCGTCTCCCAGCGCCTGGGCATCACCTACAGCATCGTCTGCGCCTCGCCCGACTACGTGGCGCGCCACGGCTTCGCCCACAAGCCCGCCGATTTGCTCAAGCACGCCTGCCTGCGCATGGTCAGCCCGGTGATTCCGCTGGAGAAATGGCTGTTCGACGGGCCCGAAGGCCAGGAGGTGGTCAACATCACGACCTCGCCGTTCCAGGTGAACTCGGCCGATGCGATGAAAACCGCGATCCGCAGCGGCATGGGCGTGGGCGTGCTGCCGATCTACACCGCCATCGACGGCCTGCGCGACGGCAGCCTGGTGCGGATCCTGCCGCAGTACCGCCTGCAGGAGCTTAACCTGTACGCGATCTACCCATCGCGCCAGTACCTGGATGCCAAGATCAAGACCTGGGTCGAGTACCTGCGCAACTCGCTGCCGGAGATTCTCGCCGCGCACGAGGCCGACCTGAAGACCCATGAGCTGTTGATCGCCAACTGAAAAAGCCGGTGCATTCGGGCGGGGGACAATGCTAGGTTGCCAAGCCATGACGCCGTCATCGCGGGGCAAGCCCGCGATGAGGCAGCCCCCAGCCGCCTTGCAGAGAAGCAGTCCGATGAAAAAGACCGTCCTGGCCTTCAGCCGCATCACCCAGGCCATGACCGAGCGCCTGCAACACGACTTCAACGTGATCGTGCCCAACCCCAAGCTGGGCGACATCGCCGCCCAGTTCAACGAAGCCCTGCCCGAGGCTCACGGCCTGATCGGCGTAGGCCGCAAGCTCGGTCGCGCGCAGCTCGAAGGCGCCGGTAAGCTGGAGGTGGTGTCCAGCGTCTCGGTCGGCTACGACAACTACGACCTGGACTACTTCAACGAACGCGGCATCGCCCTGACCAACACCCCCGACGTGCTCACCGAGAGCACCGCCGACCTGGGCTTCGCCCTGGTCATGGGCTGCGCCCGGCGCACCGCCGAGCTGGACGCCTGGACCAAGGCCGGCCAGTGGCAGGCTACCGTGGGCCCGGCGCACTTCGGCAGCGATGTGCACGGCAAGACACTGGGCATCGTCGGCCTGGGCAACATCGGCGCCGCCATCGCCCGGCGCGGGCGCTTCGGTTTCAACATGCAGGTGCTGTACGCCGGCAACAGCCGCAAGGCCGCGCTGGAGCAGGAGCTCGGCGCGCAGTACCGCAGCCTGGACGCGCTGCTGGCCGAGGCGGATTTCGTCTGCATCGTGGTGCCGCTGTCCGAGGCCACCCGCAAGCTGATCGGGGCCCGCGAGCTGAAACGGATGAAGCCCAGCGCGTTCCTGATCAACATCGCCCGCGGCCCGGTGGTGGACGAGGCGGCGCTGGTCGAGGCGCTGCAAAACGGCACGATCCGCGGCGCCGGGCTGGACGTGTACGAGAAAGAGCCGCTCGCCGACTCGCCGCTGTTCAAGCTGCCCAACGCCCTGACCCTGCCCCACATAGGCTCGGCCACCGCCGAAACCCGCGAGGCCATGGCCAACCGGGCGGTGGACAACCTGCGCGCGGCGCTACGGGGCGAACGCCCGCGCGACCTGGTGAATCCGCAGGTGTGGAAGCACTGAAGCGCGCTACCTTGTAGGCGCCAGCCTGGCTGGCGACCAGGGCAACGGCAGGCCTTGGCGCCGGGCGCGGAGCTGTTCGCCAGCAAGGCTGGCTCCTACAGGGGGCGGTTGACGGGAAGATAGCGATCACCGCCCGATGTACTCCCCCAGGGTGCCATCCGTCATTCAACGTGCCAACGCCACGACCTCAGTGCTGGCCTTGGGCTTGCGAAACACCAGCACGTTACCCGCCATCACCGCCACCAGCCCCAGCAACGCCGGCGCCGTCCACTGGTAGCCCTCGGCGAACGCCGAGACATTCAGCGCCACCAGCGGGAACAGCACCGTGCAATACGCCGCCCGCTCCGGCCCCATGCGCCCGACCAGGGTCAGGTAGGCGGTGAAGGCGATCACCGAGCCTGGGATCACCAGGTACAGCAACGCGCCGACATAGCGGGTATTCCACTCCATGGTGAAGGGAATGCCGCTGAGCACGCAGTACAGCGCCAGCATCGAGGCGCCATAGAGCATGCCCCAGGCATTGGTGGTCATGGGCCTGAGCCCGGCCTTCTGCTGCACGCTGGACAGCATGTTGCCCGCCGAGAAGCACAAGGTGCCGAGCAGGCCCAGCCCCAAGCCGTACAGGGTTTCACGGCTGGCGGCGTGGTGCGACAGCTCCGGCCAGAACAGCAAGCCCAGGCCGAGCAGGCCCAAGGCGCCGCCGCCCAAGACGTTGGCGGCGATCTTCTGGCCGAAGAACAGCCGCGCATTGATGGCGTTCCACAAGGTGGCGGTGGAGAACACCACGGCGATCAGGCCGCTGGCGACCCACTGGCTGGCGGTGAGAAAACACAGGAAGTTGACGCAGAACAGGCAAAAGCCCTGGGCCAGGCACACCAGGTGAGCGCGCCGGTTCATCGCTTGCAGGCGCCGGGTGAGCAGCAGGAAGGCGAACAGGACCAGCCCGGCCAGGGCGAAGCGGTAGACGATCGACACCGGGATGGCGACCGTGCCCAGCTGCCATTTCAGGGCGATCCAGGTAGTGCCCCAGATCAGGACGGTGAGCAGGTACAGCGACAGGTTCATGGCGGTCCTCCGGGTGTTGAGCCAAGGGCCGCGTGGCGGCCTTCGCCGGCAAGCCGGCTCCTACGGGGACGCTGTAGGAGCCGGCTTGCCGGCGAACACCCGAGACGACATGCCCACTGTCAGTTTCCAACGCCCTGTTTGTTCCGGCTTGCACAAACTTGCGCTTTTCCACCCCGGGTAGCTGCCAGCGCGCCCCGCGCGCAGTACGATGGGCGCCAGAGGAACCGCCCATGCCCGCACTCGACCACCTGCAGGTCTTCAACGCCCTGAACGCCTCGCCCCACGCCCGCCTGGAGCTGAGCGCGCACCTGGGCGACGGGCTGGCGGCGGCGCTGTGGAGCAACCGCCACGACGCCCGCGACTACCAGGCCCCCAGCCACCACACCCTGTCCTGCTACATCGCCGACGGCACCGGCACCTTCCGCCGCCAGCGCCCGGCCGACAAAGGCGCGCCGGACAAACTGTGCGTCATGCCCGCCGGCCACGAGTCGAACTGGGTGATCAACGGCTCGATCCGCCTGGCCCACCTGTACATCAGCGAGGAACAGTTCGCCCTCGGCTGCGCTCGCCTGCTCGACCGCGAGCCCCGGGAGATGCAACTGCGCGAGGAAACCTTTCTCGACGACCCGCAACAGGCCTGGCGCTTCCACCAGCTGATCCACCTGGACTGGGCCGAGCCCGGCGAACGCCTGCTGGCCAGCAGCCTGGCCCACGCCATCATCGACCATGCCGTGCTGCACCAGGCCGGGTTGCGCGAAGGGCTGAAGCTCAAGGGCGGGCTGGCGCCCCATCTGCGCCGGCAGTTGGTGGAGTACATCGAGACCCACCTCGACCAGCCGCTGACCCTCGGCGAGCTGGCGTTGCGCTGCAACCTGTCCGAATACCACTTCGCGCGGATGTTCCGCGCCAGTTTCGGCCTGCCGCCGCATCAGTACCTGTTGGCCAGGCGCCTGCACCGGGCCTGCGAGCTGCTGCGCCTGGGCGACCTGCCGCTGGGGCAGGTGGCGCTGCTGTGCGGGTTCGCCAGCGCCAGCCATTTCAGCAACCGATTCCGGCAGGCGCTGGGGGCGACGCCGGGGGAATACCGGGCAGCGTTCGCCGGTTGATCCTGCAGCCGCTCCCACAAAAGACGGCGATCTCCTGTAGGAGCGGCCTTGTGTCGCGAAAGGACCGCAGAGCGGTCCCAGCGATCTAAAACTCGAAGGTACTCGACAGGCTCACCTGCCGCGCATCGCCGATCGCCACGAAATACCGATTCACCGCCGAGCTGTAGTACACCTTGTCGAACAGGTTCTTCACATTCAGCTGCAAACGCACCTTGTGCTCGTCGAGCTGGGTCTCGTAGCTGGCGAAGGCGTCGGCAACGGTATAGGCCGGCAGGTCGAAGTCGTTGGTCGCATTCCCCGCCCGCTCCCCTACATAACGGGCACCCGCCCCCAGGCGCAGTCGATCACCGCCGAACAAACTGCCGTAGTCGTACACCGCCGACAGCGAGCCGCTGTGGCGGGCGACGTTCTGCAAGCGGTTGCCTTTCAGGTCCGGGTCCTGGGTCACCTGGGCATCGGTGAACGCATAGGCGCCGATCAGGCTCCAGCGCTCGCTGAGCTGGCCGGCCAGGTCCAGCTCGAGGCCACGGGAGCTGACCTCGCCGGCATTGCTGTACAAGGTTTCGCCCGTGCGGCTGTCGAAGTTGGACACCAGCACATTACGCTTGGTGATGTCGAACAGCGCCAGCGTACCGGAGAGCCGCCCAGGCATGTCGAGCTTGGCCCCCAGTTCCCAGGACTTGCCCTCTTCCGGGGCAATCGACGAGTCCAGCACCCGCCCGCCGGTCAATGGCGCGATGCTGGAGTTGGGCTTGAACGACTCGCTGTAGCTGCCATAGAACGACAGCTGCTCGTCCACCTTGTACACGACCCCCGCATGGGGCACCGAAGCACGATCACGGGTATCGGTGTTGGCGCTGAACGGGCGACCGCGGCCAGCGTATTGGTCGTACTGCTGCAAGCGTGCCCCCCCCACCAGGATCCAGTGCTCGTCCAGGTGCAGGGCATCCTGGAAGAACAGCGCGTCGGTACGCAGCTTGTCGGTCTGGTCGCTGTCGCTGGCGCGCACGGCGCTGCCTTCGATTTCGCGGCCGTACACCGGGTCGAGGTAGCTGAAGGTCGAGCGGCTGGCCTGGCGGATCAGGTCGGCGCGGTAGACCTTGCGGTCCTCATGGTCGACCCCCACCAGCAGGTCGTGCTGCAGCCCCGCCAGTTGCACGCTGCCGTTGAGGCTGAAGGTGGCGAACTGGTCGCGGCTCATGGCGCCGTGGGTGCCGTCGATGCTGCGGGTAAGGGTGCCACGGGCGTCGTTGACGCCCGTCACGCGCACCTGGCTGGCATCGTAGGTTTCACGGTTGAAGCTGTAGCCGACGTGCAGTTTCCAGTCGTCGGCGAGCTGGTGATCGACCTCCAGGCGGTACAGGTCGGAGCGCCCTTGCATGTCGTTGAACGGCTCGTCCAGGCGGCGCGTGGCGGGGATGTCCAGCGGGTGGTTGGTGCGGTTGCTGATGGCCGTGCCACGGTCGAACGGCGAGAGGAATTCGCGGTGCTCGTAGGCCAGCACCACTTGCGTGTCCTCGCCGTACCAGGCCAGCGACGGCGCCAGCAGCGACTCGCGGTGCACGCCATAGTTGCGCCAGTAGTCTTCGTCCTCATGGTCGACGATCAGCCGGTAGGCGAACGGGCTGTCGCCCAGCGACCCGGTGCTGTCGAAGCCGCCACCGCTGCCGTTCTTGCCACTGCCGTAGGTCGAGCCCCGTAGGGTGAGGGCGTTGTACTGCTGCAATTGCGGGCGCTTGCTGACCACGTTGATCACCCCGCCTGGGTCCTGGATGCCATACAACAGCGACGCCGGGCCCTTGAGCACTTCCACCCGCTCGCTGCTGGCATTGAGCGCGCGGCCCTGCACCAGCGGCATGCCGTCGCGCATGATCGAGCCGTCGCGGTTGTCACCGAAGCCGCGCTTCATCACGGTGTCGGCGGTGCCACCGAAGTTGTTGCCCTGGGTGATGCCGCTGACGTTGTACAGGGCGTCGTCCAGGTTGCGTGGCGCCTGGTCGCGGATCACCTGGGCCGGCACCACGTTGATCGCCTGGGGAATCTCCAGGGTCGAACCCTGGCCACGCATGATCGAGGCGCTGGCCGGCGGCTGGTAGCTGTAGTCATCCATCTGCGAGTTGATGGTGGTGGCCTGCAGGTTCAGCGCGCCGGACGTGTCGATGGGCTCCAGGGTCAGGGTGCGGGGGTCGAGGCGGCGCCAGGCCAGGCCGGAATTGCCCAGCAGTTGCTGCAACGCCTGCTCGGCGCTGAACGAGCCATTGAGCGCCGGCGCCTGTTGCAGCGGCAGTTCCAGGGTGTAGACGACGCTTTGCCCGGTGGCCCGGCTGAAGGCGTTGAGCGCCTGGGCCAGCGGCTGGCTCGGCTGGGCGAAGGCATAGGCCTGGCGCTGCTCGGCCAGGGCCTGGGGGGCCAGGACCAGGACAGGCAAGGTGCAAAGGCCGAACCAGAGAGGGACGCAACGCGGGGTGAACTTCATGGACGCTGACCTGTGAGAGGGATGACCGTTTGCGAATGAATCGCACTTCCACTCACTACACGGATGCCGTGATGAAGTACCTCATCCCCTGCCCAACATTTTTTGCGCCACTGCGCGATCAGCGTACGAGCCGGCCTTGCCGGCGAACACCGGCACAGCCGGTGCCATCCACCGCGTCGCCTGCGTTTGGGGGCTGAATATCAGCGCAACACCGTCAGCCGCCCCAGCAGCGTCTGCCGCGAAAAGCCCAGCACCTTGCCCAGTGAATCCAGCGCCGCCAGCGGCTGGGCCACCGGAAAACTGCCACTGACCTTGCGCTGCGCCAACTCGCCATCGAGCAACAGGATCCGCCCAGGGTAGTAACGCCCCAGGTCCTCGACCACCTGCCCCAGCGGCACCTGGTAGTAATTCAACCACCCCTGGCGCCAGGCCAGCCGCCCTTCACTGTCCACCGCCTCGACAGCACCTGCCACACCCTCGGCATAGGCCAACTGCTGGTTGGCGGTCAGCTCCCGGGCCTGCTGCCCTGCGGCCGCCGTCACCGCCACCCGACCGCTGCGCACGGTCACCTGGGCCCCGGCGCCCCGCTCGCGCACCGCGAACTGCGTCCCCAGCACCCGCACCTCACCGCCAGCGGCCTCGACCAGGAACGGCTGCCCGGTATGGGTCACGTCGAAGAACGCCGCGCCCCTGAGCAGCCGCACCCGCCGCTCGCCATGGTCGAAGTCCACGGCCACCGCGCTGCCGGCATCCAGGGTCAGCTGCGAGCGATCCGCCAGGGTCACCTGGCGCACCTGTTCAGCGCTGCTGTAGTCGGCGCGCAGGTCCTGCAGCCAGGCCTGTGGATGCCAACCCGCCACGCTGCCCAGCCCAAGCACCAGGCAAGCCGCAACCGCGAAACGCCGCCAATGCCTGGGGCGACGGGGACGCCGCATCGCCTCCAGGTACTGGCGCAGGCTGGCCTGCTCTTCGGCGGCCAGGCGCGCCGCCGGGGCTTCGCTCAGGCGCCACAGGGCCTCGGCCTGGGCATAGGCACGGCGATGAGCGGGGTCCTCCAGCAGCCAGCGCTTGAACGCCGCGCCATGCGCTTGCTCGCCCTGCTGGTTGATGCGCCCCAGCCAACCCAGGGCGGCGCGGGACTGTTCGGCAGTGATCGGCGGCTCAACACTCATCGACGGGCACTCCCTGGCCGGCGCAGTGGGGACGCGGGCTCGGCGACACTCGCCTTGCACGCTTCGAGGGCGCGCATCATATGCTTTTCCACCGCGCTCTGGGACAGCTGCATGGCCCGGGCGATCTCGCCGTAGGTACAGCCGTGGATACGGTTGAGCAGGAAGATCTGCCGGGTACGCTCGGGCAAGGCGCGCAACGCCGACTCGATGCGTTGCAGGTCGTGGGCAACTTCCAGCGCCTGCTCGGGCGCCTGGCTGCCGGGCTCATCGTCGTTGCCATGCAGGCCTTCGGTGGCACGATCACGCGAACCTTCGCTGCGCAGGTAATCGATGGCCAGGTTGCCGGCGCTGCGCAGCAGGTAGGTGTCGAGGGCCTCGACCTTGACCTCGGGGCGGCGCCAGAAGCGCAGGAACAGATCCTGAACCAGGTCCGAGGCGGTGGCTCGGCACCCGATGCGCCGGCTCACCAGCGCCTCCATGCGCGCCCGCTGGGCCAGGAACACCTGGACGAAGCGCGCCCGGCCGGCGTTGTCGGCCTCGGCGTCGATCACCTCTCCCGGCTCGCTCAAGCGGTCACAGCGCCAGCAAGGCCAGCAGCGGCCCGAGCAGCAGGCTCGCCGCCGCCAACCCCAGCAACAGGCGAGGTCGATACGGCAGGCCGAACACCCACAGGGTGACCCCGGCCATCAACACGGCGCTCCACTGCACCAACCCCAACGCCCAACCGCGCCCTTGCACGGCCAATACCAACGACAACAGCAGCAAGGCCCAGCCAGCCGCGCGCAAGGCACGCAACTGAACCGCCGTTGGCTTGCGCCCGAGCAGCTCGTTGAAATGCTTTTCCATCGCCAGGCACAGCCCGGCAAAACCGGCGAAACCGATCAGGGCGACACTCAGCATCCGCTCGCCTCCACAGTTTTTGCGGCGCGCGGCGCCCGCTTGACCACCGGCTTGGGCGCGCGCAGCATCTTGCCGGCGGCCCAGGCCAGGAACAGCCCGGTGCCCAACGCGGTCAGGTCGAAACCGGCCATGGCCCAATCGCCCACGGCGATGGCGTGGTTCAGGCCCTGCCCGGTGGTCAGCGCGTTGAGCACGGGCAACAGCGCGAATGCCAGCGCGCCCAGCGCCAGTTGTTCACCCCAGGCGCGGCGCCCAGGGCGCAGCAGCGCATGCAGCAACGACAGCCCCCAGGCCAGGAAGAACCCGTTGATCTCCCAGTCGGCGCGCCCAGCCTGGGTCGCCGGTAGCAAACGGTTGACCCAGAAGAACGCCGCCACGGCCAGCATCAGGCCGCTCATGCTGGCAATATTGAGCACCTCCACCAGGCGCAGCTCGCCCGGCATGCGTGCGCTCTTGGCGTGCTTGAGCTGGCGCTTGCCCAGCCACATCACCAGGCCCGTGCCGATCACCGCGGTGCCGGCCACGCCAAAGACGAAGTACAGCCAGCGCAACCAGGGCCCGGCGAAGTTGCCCATGTGCAGGCCGACGAAAGTGAACGAGGTCAACATCGCCGCGCTTTCCGCCGCGCCCTGGGTGAGCAGCGCGCCGCTGGCGCCGTCGAAGGTCCAGTTGGCGCTGCGCCGGTAGGCCACGCTGTCGGACGACGCGCGGTTGAAGGTGACGCGGGCGTTGCGGTCGCCGGGATTCTGCACCTGGATGAAGCCCAGCCGCGCGCCCGGCGCCTGGGCCTGCAACTTGCCGTACAGCTCGGCCAACGGCACCACCGGCGCGGCCTGGGCCGCCGCCTTGGGTACCTGGTCGCGGCCGAACACATCGCTGAAGTAGCGGTTGCTGTCGCCATAGCTGGCCATGATGCTGGCCGGCATCACCATGTACATGAAGATCACCAGGCTGCTGTAGCTGATCATCAAGTGGAACGGCAGCACCAGCACGCCGATGGCGTTGTGCCCGTCGAGCCAGGAGCGCTGGCCCTTGCCTGGGCGGAAGGTGAAGAACTCCTTGAAGATCTTCTTGTGGGTGATGATCCCGGTCACCAGCCCGAGCAGCATGATGAACGCGCAGAAGGTCGCCAGCCAGCGGCCCCAGGGGTGGGGCATCTGCAGTTGGAAGTGGAAGCGATAGAAGAACTCGCCGCCGCGGCTGTCGCGGGCCTCGACTTCCTGGCCGCTGCGCGCATCCAGCGTCTTGCTGACGAAGCCCCGTCGCCCGCCGGCCTCGGGGTCGCGCCAGCCGACGCTCAACGCCGCCTCGCGCTCGCTGGGCAGGCGGATGAACCAGCCGCTGGCGTGCCCGGCGTTGGCCTCCAGGTAGCGTTGCGCCGCCGTCAGGCTGGCCGCGGGATCGAGCGCGTGGCTGCGGATTTCCGGTTGGGTCCAGTGGCTGATCTCGTCCTTGAAGTACGACAGCGTCCCGGTCAGGAAGATCGCGAACAGCAGCCAGCCGAAGATCAGGCCGGTCCAGGTGTGCAACCAGGCCATCGCCTGGCGGAAGCCCTCTTTCATGGCTGTTTCATCCAGTAGGCCAGGCCGTTGATCGCCCCCAGCAGCACGCTCGGCAGCAGCACCCCCAGCCAGGCGCGCCAGGCGCTGCGGCAGGCGAAGCACCAGAGGAAGGCCAGCAGGTAGAACACGAACGACAGCATCATGCCGGTCATGGTCGCGTCCACCGGGCTCATGGGCGCCAGCAGGGTGATGCAGACACTGGCCATGGACGCCAGCAGGTACCCGCCCAGCAGCGCGGCCAGGCTGCGTGAGGTCACGGCCAGGCGATAGCTCAGGGGAAGGCCGGTGGCTTTGCGGTTCATGGCGAAAGTCCGAGGAATGGGGCTGCAATAGTAATGATTTCAATTCTCATAAGCAAAACCCCGTCGACCTGCCGGAGCGCAACCCCCCTGGCGTCGCCAGCAATTGCCGAACAGCGGCCGCATGAATACAATGCGAACAATTCTTACTTCCAGTTGCGCTAACCAGCGCCGGAGTCGCATCGGTGCCCAGCGCCCTCTCTTCCACCGTCGAAGGCCTCTATGTCGCCCACCACAGCTGGTTGACCGGCTGGCTGCGCCGGCGCCTGGGCTGCCCGCAGAGCGCCGCCGACCTGGCCCAGGACACCTACGTGCGCCTGCTCCAGGCCCGCGAGGCGCCACAACTGATCGAGCCCCGCGCGTTCCTCGCCACCGTGGCCAAGCGCGTGCTGTGCAACCACTTGCGCCGCCAGGAACTGGAGCGCGCCTACCTCGAGGCCCTGGCCCAGGTGCCCGAGCAACTGGCGCCGAGCGAAGAGGACAAGGCGATCATCTTCGCCACCCTGCTTGAACTCGACCGCCTGCTCGACGGCCTGGCGCCGCTGGTCAAGCGCGCCTTCCTGCTGGCCCAGGTCGATGGCCTGGGCCAGGGCGAGATCGCCCGTGAGCTGGGCATCTCGCTGGCCACCGTCAAGCGCTACCTGAACAAGGCAGCCCTGCGCTGCTACTTCGCCCTGTGAACACCCGCTTCTCGCCACAGATCGCCGAGCAGGCGGTGCACTGGCTGATCGAATCCCAAGGCGAGGCCTTCGACCAGCAGCAGCGCCAGGCCCTGGAGCGCTGGCTGCAGGCCGACAGCGAGCACCAGCGCGCCTGGGCGCATATCCAGCAGGTCAACCAGCGCCTGCGCGGGGTCGCCTCGCCGGTGGTGCACGCCACCTTGCAGGCACCGCCCTCGCCGGCCCGGCGCCGGGCGCTCAAGGCCCTGCTGCTGGTGGGCGTGGCCAGCGCCACCGGGCTGGGCCTGCAACAACACAATCCACTGCCCGGGCTGATGGCCGACTACCGTAGCCCGGTGGGCCAACGCCGACGCCTGAGCCTCGAGGACGGCAGCCAGTTGCACCTGAACACCCGCAGCGCCGCCGACGTGCGCTTCGATACCCAACAGCGCCGGGTGCGCCTGCAGGAAGGCGAGTTGCTGCTGGACGTGGCCAAGGACCCACGCCCCCTCTTCCTGCGCACCGGCCAAGGCGAGCTGCACCTGGACAGCGGCCGGTTCGACGTGCGCCAGTTCGACGGTTTCAGCCTGGTATCGGTGTTCAGCGGCAGCGCCAGCCTGGGCGGACAGTCGTTGCTGGCCGGGCACCAGGCGCGCTTTGGCGCCGGCGGTTGGCAGGCCATCGCGCCGCTGGAGCCGAACCGCGCGGCGTGGGTGGACGGCATGCTGGTGGTGTCGCAGATGCGCCTGACGGACTTTCTCGCCGAGCTGTCGCGCTACCGCCTCGGGCAGCTCGCTTGCAGCGAGCGAGTGGCCGACTTGCGGATCTCCGGCTCGTATCCGCTGGAAGACAGCGAGCGGATCCTCGACCTGCTCGAAGTGGCGTTGCCGGTACGGGTGCGGCGCTTCACCCGCTACTGGGTCAACGTGGACGCCGCCACCAGTTGAAAAAACGCTGCCTCCCCCTGTAGGAAGCCAGCCTTGCTGGCGAACAGCCCCACGCACGGATCTCTGTGCTGGCCCGGTTCGCCAGCAAAGCTGGCTCCTACCGAGCGCGTGACGCGGAAAAATTTTTTCATCCGCCTGAGCCATTTGCCGACCCTCGCGTGACAGAGAAGGCAGAACCCCTTGTCACAGGACTTGCGCCACATGCACCCCAGCTCCCTCGCCTACGCCCTGATCCTCGCCGCGCCGTTCGCCCTGGCCGCTCCCCGCGACTACCACATCGCCCCCGGCACCCTGGAGCAGGCCCTGAACCAGTTCGGTCGCGAAAGCGGCGCGCTGATCTCGTTCAGCCCGGCCATCACCCAGGGCCTGAACAGCCCGGGCCTGGAGGGGCAATACGAAGTCGGCCAGGGCCTCGATACCCTGCTGCGTGGCAGCGGCCTGCAAGCCCGCCAGGAAACCGGCAACGCCTACAGCCTGCAACCGCAGCCCACTGGCGGCAACGGCGCCGCCGTCGAGCTGGGCGCCTCGACCGTGGTCGGCGACTGGCTGGGCGAGGCGCGCCAGGACAATGTCTTCGACCACCCCGGCGCCCGCGACGTGGTGCGCCGCGAAGACTTCGAGCGCAGCGGCGCCAGCAGCGCCCGCGAAGTGCTCAACCGCATCCCCGGGGTCAACGCCCCCGAGAACAACGGCACCGGCAGCCACGACCTGGCACTGAACTTCGGCATCCGCGGCCTCAACCCGCGCCTGGCCTCGCGCTCCACCGTGCTGATGGACGGCATCCCGGTGCCCTTCGCCCCCTACGGCCAGCCGCAGTTGTCGTTGGCGCCGATCAGCCTGGGCAACATGGACGCGGTGGACGTGGTGCGCGGCGGCGGCGCGGTACGCTATGGCCCGCAGAACGTCGGCGGCATCGTCAACTTCGTCACCCGCGCCATCCCCGAACAGGCCACCTTCAAGGCGGCGATGCAGAACCAGATCAGCCCATCGTCCAGCCAGGATGGCCTGAAGAACAGCGCCAACCTGCTGATCGGCGGCACCCACGCCAACGGCCTGGGCGGTGCCCTGCTCTACTCCGGCACCCGTGGCAGCGACTGGCGCGAGCACAGCGCCACGCAGATCGACGACCTGATGCTCAAGGGCAAGCTGCAACTGGACGAAGCCAACAGCCTGCACGCCATGACCCAGTACTACGAGGGCGAAGCCGAAATGCCTGGTGGCCTGAGCACGGCCGACTTCGACGCCGACCCGTACCAGTCGACCCGCCTGAAAGACAAGTTCTGGGGCCGCCGCACGCTGTTCAACTTCGGCTACGACTACAAGCAGGACGACCGCCAGTTCAGCGTCAACAGCTTCTTCACCAAGACCCTGCGCAGTGGTTACCTCGACCAGGGCAGCTTCGTCTCGCTGTCGCCGCGCGAGTACTGGGTGCGCGGCATCGAGACCCGCTTCTCGCAAGGCCTGGCCCTGGGCGACAGCTGGCACGAGCTGGGCATCGGCTACCGCTATGTCAACGAAGCCGGCCACGAGCTGCGCTACCGCGAGCCGAGCAACGCCAACCGGCTGCCCACCACCAACAGCCGCAACGACCGCGACACCCGCGGCAGCACCGAGGCCCACGCCCTCTACCTGGACGATCGCATCGACATTGGCCGCTGGACCATCACCCCGGGCGTGCGCTACGAGATGATCGACTCCGAGCAGAGCAACAAGCTCAGCGGCCAGCGCTACCAGGGCAGCTACAACACCGCGCTGCCGGCGCTGAACGTGCTGTACCACCTGACCGACAGCTGGAACCTGTACGCCAACACCGAAGGCTCGTTCGGCAGCGTGCAGTACAGCCAGATGCCCAACCGCGTCAGCAGCGGCGAAGTGAAGCCGGAGAAGGCGCGCACCTGGGAAGTCGGCACCCGCTATGACAATGGCGACCTGCAGGCCGAGATCGGCGCCTTCCTGATCAACTTCGACAACCAGTACGAAAGCAACCAGACCAACGACTCGGTGATCGCCCGCGGCGAAACCCGCCACCAGGGCATCGAGACCAGCGTGCGCTACGCCCTCGACGGCCTGAGCCCGGCCCTGGCCGGGTTCGACGTGCACGCCGGCTACGCCTTCGTCGATGCCAGCATCCGCGAGGATGGGCCGAACAAGGGCAACCAGGTGCCGTTCTCGTCGCGCCACAAGGGCACCCTGGGGCTCGGCTACACCCAGGGCCCCTGGCAGTTGAACCTGGACAGCAGCTTCCAGAGCAGCCAGTACGCCGACAACGCCAACACCGCCAGCGAGAGCGCCGACGGCAGCACCGGGCGCATCCCTGGCTACATGCTGGTCAGCACCCGCGCCGGCTACGACTTCGGCCCGCAGCTTTCGAACTTGAAGGTGGCGGTGGGGGTGAAGAACCTGTTCAACCGCGAGTACTACACCCGCTCGTTCGACGACAACAACAAGGGCAAGTACGTGGGGGAACCTCGCACTTTATACCTGCAAACCTCGGTCGAGTTCTGATCGACGACAAGAAAAGCCCGGCGATCGCCGGGCTTTTTGCAACAGGAAATTTTTCTTCGACAGGGGCTTGAATTCGGTGCGCCGATGCCTGACCTTAGAGTCAAGAGGCGCAGAAAACCCAACGCCCTCAGTGGCCTAGGCACGCCTCTGGCGAGCAAGCTGAATAAGGATTGAATCATGCAAATCCAGGTCAACAGCAGCAACCACATCGAAGGCAACATCCGTCTCGACCAATGGGTGCGCAGCACCCTGCAAAGCAGCCTCGAACGCTACGAGGACGACCTCACCCGCATCGAGGTCCACCTGCGCGACGAGAACGGCGCCAAGCCCGGCCCGCATGACAAACGCTGCCAGATGGAGGCTCGCCCCAAAGGCCACCAACCGATTTCCGTGACCCACACCGCCGCCTCGCTCGACCAGGCGGTCGACGGCGCCGCCAGCAAGCTGAGCCACGCCCTGGAACACTTCTACGGCAAGCTGCGCAGCAAGCGCGGCGCCCTGGAACTGAGTGATCCGGACGCCTGAGCCAAGCAGCTGTCACACACCAACGCCCGGCCTTGCGCCGGGCGTTTTCGCAACACGCCGATCAACGGACCTGAACCAACCTCGAACGCGTCCGGTCAATTTCTGCAGTCATTCAAGGCAGAACCCGACCATGAACAATCCTTTCGACCAGATCAGCGCCGCCTTCGCGCCTGAGTACCGCGTCAACCTCAGCATCGAGCGCCTGGACGGCAGCATCATGCTGACCCTGTCGGACGACAGCGGCGTGGTCGCCAAGCGCTTGATCAGCCAAGCCCAGCGCAACGATCCGGCGCGCCTTGGCCGGGTCATCGACAGCATCCGCCTGGGGCTGGCCATCGAGCTTGGCCAGAACCCCGTGCAAGTGCTGGCCGCAATGACCCGCAGCCAGTCCGACGAACGCCGCTTCCCCGCCGCCGGCCTGGCCAACTGAGGGTTACTTGCCCTCGTCCACTTCCTTGCCACTGGCATCCAGCGCCTTGGTCGACGGATAGCGGTACGAGGCGTAGCGCACCACCAGGATGGCGAAGGCCAGCAACAGGATGCCACCGCACACGTACAGCAAGCCGACATCCGGCGCCTTGTGGTGCGACACGTCGCCGATCAGCAACCGGGTCAGCGCGGTGATCGCCACGTACAGCAAGAAGCGGATCGGCATGTGGTTGGTCTTGAAGTAGATCCCCACCATCGCCCCCAGCTCCAGGTAGATGAACAGCAGCAGGATGTCGTCGACGCTGACCCCGCCCTTGCCCAGCATGTCCAGGAAAGTCACCACCGCCGCATAGGCGGTGATCGCGCCAATGCCGAACAGCGCCAGGTAGTGGAAGGCCTCCACGCACAGGTTGCCCAGCGAGTCGGCCGAGCCATGCAGGCCCTTGCGCAGTTTTTCTGCCCATTTGATGTTCACGATGTTCGATATCCCCGATACGGCTGAAGGTCTTGTGGCATGCAGTTAAAGGGCCAGGCCCTTGCCTTGGAAGGCGGCCGATTGCCGCAGGGCACCTGTGGGCTACGCTGTTTTTCAGCATAAAAGGCCATCATTGCGGTTGCAGGACGATGGCTTGTACCTGTACTGTATAAAAATACAGTTGTTAGCCAACCCAACCAAAAAGGCACAGAGGTGATGAATGGCCGTCGAAGTGGTGTACCGCAGCAGCCGCGATCCGGAGCGCCTGTTCATGGATAAGGCCGAAGCAGACCGTCACGACAAGATGCTCGAGCTGGCCGAGCGCCTGGCCGAGGTGCTGCACAAGGCGGTGCCGTCGCTGAGCGAGCAGCAGGTCGAGGAGGCCGGTATCTACATGGCCAAGAACCGCGATGTCTTCGCCCGTGCGTTCAAGAGCCAGCCCGATGCACTGTCGGAGCTGCTCGAAGGCGCCGCGGCCGAGTAAATCGCCAAGCAAGCCCACTGCCACGCCCCGCGTTCATCGAGCCGACCAGCGTGGCAGCGGGCTTGCCCGGCGATTGGGCCATCAGCCATACAACAATCGTTCCGCCAGCATCTGCGCCACCCTGGCCGGCGAGCGCTTTTCCGCCTGGGCATGGGCGAATACCTCGGTCAGCCGCGTGGGGATCCGCGCCAGGTGCGCGGTGATGGTGCCCACGGCTTCCCCACGGTGGGTCAACGCCACATAGATCAACCCACCCGCGTTGATCACGTAGTCCGGCGCGTACAGGATCCCCCGGCTCTCCAACTGATCGGCCACCTGCAAGGTGGTCAACTGGTTGTTCGCCGAGCCCGCCACCGCCGCACAGCGTAATTGCATCACACTCTGGCCGTTCAACACCGGCCCCACGCCGCAGGGCGCGAAAATATCGCAGGGCGTGCTGACCAAGGCCTCATGGGCCACGGGCTGGGCATTGAACTGCTCCACCGCCAGGCGCACCTTGCCCGGGTCCAGGTCGCTGACCAGCAATTCGGCCCCCGCCGCATGCAACTGCTCAGCCAGCGCATAGCCGACATTCCCCAACCCCTGCACCGCCACCCGCAAGCCTTCCAGGTTGTCGCTGCCCAGGCGCGCCATCGACGTCGCGCGGATTCCGGCGAACACGCCCAGCGCCGCGTGGGGCGAAGGGTCGCCCGAGGCGGTGGTGCTGGTGACATGAGGGGTGGACTGGGCGATGCAGTCCATGTCGAGCGTCGAGGTGCCACTGTCCACGGCCGTGATGAAACGCCCTTGCAACGTGTCGACGAAGCGACCGAAGGCCTCGAACAGCGCCGCGCGGTTTTCCACATGCGGGTTGCGCACGATCACCGCCTTGCCGCCGCCCATCGGCAGCCCGGCCAGGGCGGCCTTGTAGCTCATGCCCTGGGCCAGGTGGATGGCATCGGTCATGGCGCTTTCGTCATCGGCATACGGCAGGTAGCGGCAGCCGCCCATGGCCGGGCCCAGCTGCTCGCTGTGGATCACCACCACCGCCTTCAGCCCCGTGGGCGGGTCGATGAACAGGTGCAATGATTGGGCACGGGTACTTTGCATGAGCGCGAACATCGACGGGCTCCCCCGACAGGTGCTGCTACCAGTATAAACAGGCCAGGCCCGCCCGCCGCGCCAGCGGACCACTGGACGAAAAGCCGCGCCAGGGCTACAAGTTAAGCGTGATGGAGAGGTCCCATGAACCCACGCCAAGCCTGCCTGGCCTGCCTGGAACGCGAGCCGGTCGCCCTGCTGGAAGCCGCCCTGTGGATCGCCGCCGAGCACGACCGCGAGGTCGAGCCCGCGCTCGGCCTGGCCCACCTGCACGCGCTGCAGCGCGAGGTCAGCGCCCAGTTGCCGATGCTGCCGCTCAACGAACTGGCCCAGCCGCTGCTGCGCCAGCTCAACGCCCTGGGCTTCCAGCAGGATGAGTACCACCCGCTGCGCCCACAAGCCGCGCTGATGGACAAGGTGCTGCAACGCCGGCGTGGACAACCGCTGCTGCTGGCCATTCTCGCCCTGGAGCTGGCACGGCGCCTGTCGATCCCGCTGGAGGGGGTCAACTTTCCCGGCCATTTCCTGTTGCGCGTGCCCGGCGCCGACCACCTGCTCGACCCCTGCGGCGGCCGTCGCCTGTACCCTGCCGATTGCCGCGAGCTGCTCGCCCGCCAGTTCGGCCCGCAGCTGCCGCTGAACGCCGAGCACCTGCGCGCGGCCACGCCCATGCAGATGCTCCAGCGCCTGTCGCGCAACCTGCGCCAATTGCACAGCAGCAACGACAACGACCTCGCCGCGCTGATCGACGCCGAGCGGGTGATGCAGCTGGGGCCGGTACAGGTCAACGACTACCTGGCCCGAGCCGCCCTGTACCAGCACCTGGACTGCCCCCAGGCCGAACGCTTCGACCTGGAGCACGCCCTGCTGCTCAGCGACGACCCGCTGCAGCGCCTCAAGCTCAGCGAACGCCTTGCCCAGTTGCCCAGCGGCAAACGCTCAATCCATTAGCGCCTGGCCCTTGACCACCACTTCGCGCGGCCGTGGCGCACGCACCTGGCTGACCAGCAGGGCGCCGAGCAGCGCCGGCACGGCGCAGAAGTAGAAAATCTGCTCCACCGGCATGTGCAAGGTCAGCAGCAGGCTGCCCAGCAGCGGCCCGAGGATCGAGCCGAAGCGCCCGACGCCCAGCGCCCACCCGGTGCCGGTGGCACGCACCTGGGCCGGGTAGAAGTTGCTGACGAAGGCATTGAGGGTCAGTTGCCCGCCGATGATGCAGAAGCCGGCGGCGAACACGCAGGGCACCAGCCAGCGCGGATCGTCGTGGTTCAACCCTACCAGCACGCTGAACAACGCCGCCCCCAGCAGCACGCCGGCCAACAGGCGCGCCTTGTTGGCCATGCGGTCGGCGCACCAGGCCATGCACACCGCGCCCAAGGTACCGGCGAACAGGAACAGCGAGGTGACCAGATTGGCCTGGTTCAACGCCAGGCCACTGTCCTGCAACAGCGACGGCAACCAGCTGATCATGAAATACAGCAGGATCAGGCTGACGAAGAAGGTGCTCCACAGCAGCAAGGTCGGCCGGGCGAAGCCACCCCGGAACAGCGCCACCACGGTCAGCTTGCTGCCCAGCGGTTCGTCGCTGCCAATCTGCGCGGTCGGCACCTGCCAGCCCGGCAACAGGCGGTCGGCGATGCGCAGCAACCGAGCATACGGCGGCGCATCGCGCAGCAGGCGCGACAGCGACTCGGGCAGCAACAGCAACAAGAACGGGAACAACAGCAAGGGCGCCACGCCGCCGGCGAGGAACACCGCCTGCCAGCCGTGCTGCTCGATGAAGCCGGCCGCGACGAAACCGCCCGCCGCGCCGCCCAGCGAGAAACCGCACGCCGCCAGGGTGACCATCAGGGTGCGCAGCCGTGGTGGTGCGTAGTCGGCCATCAGCGCCATGGCGCTGGGCATCGCGCCGCCCATGCCGATGCCGCAGAGAAAGCGCGCCAGCATCAGGCTGTCGAGGGAAGAGGCGAACACCATCAGCAGCGTCAGGCTGGCGTACAGCAGCACGCAGCACAGCAGCACCCGACGCACACCGAAGCGGTCGGCCAGGGGCGTCACCGCCAGCGAGCCAACGGTCAGGCCCAGCAGGTTGGCGCTGAACACCGGCCCGAAGGCGGCCTTTTCCAGGCCCCAGTCCTGGGCCAGCGCGGGGATCACATAGCCCAGCACCTGGGCGTCATAACCATCGGTGACCAACAGCAGGATCAACAGCAGCAGCAGGCGCCACTGGTAGGGTGACACCGGGCGCGCGTCGAGCGCCGCGCGAAAGCTGGCTATCTGGTTGTGCATCGCAAGGTACCTGTCTGTTGTTTTTATTGTTGTGCCGGGTTCGCCAGCAAGGCTGGCTCCTACACATCGCAACCTGCGAATCCCCGTAGGAGCCGGCGTTGCCGGCGAACACCGGCAGCGCCGGTGCCATCCACCGCGCCGCCGGGTTCGCCAGCAAGCTGGCCGCAACCTGCCGGTTAACTCGGCGTATCGGGCTGCCTGGCTGGGTGGGCCTTGGCAAAGGCCGGGTGCTGTTCGGCCAGGGCGGCCACGCGGCGAATGCGCGGGTAGCCATCCAGGTCGATGCCGAAACGCTCGGCCGCATACAGCTGCGGGATCAGGTAGACATCGGCCAGCCCTGGCGTGGCGCCGAAGCAGAAGCCCTCGGCGCCGATCAATTGCTCCACCGCCGCCAGGCCCTGGCCAATCCAGTGGCCGATCCACTGGTTGACCTGCTCCTCACCCTGCCCCAACTGGCGCAACTGGTTGAGCACGCTGACGTTGTGCAATGGATGGACATCGCAACCGATGATCGCCGCCACCCCACGCACCTGGGCCCGTGCCGCAAGGGCGCGGGGCAGCAGCGGGGTATCGGGGAAGGCCTCTTCGAGGTACTCGATGATCGCCGGCGACTGCACCAGCAGCTCGCCACTGTCCAGGCGCAAGGCCGGCACCCGCCCTTGCGGGTTGAGCGCCAGGTAGTCCTCGCCGCGCTGCTCGCCCTTGAGCAGGTTCACAGGCAGGGCCTGGTAATCCAGGCCCTTGAGTGCCAGGGCGATGCGTACCCGATACGACGAGGTGGAACGGTAGTAGGTGAACAGTTCCATCGCCCTGCCCTCCTCAGCTGGCGGCGACGACGGTGCCACGGCACTCGCCGAAGCCGATGCTGGCCACGCCGTCACGCACGCAACGGGCGCGCAGGATCAGCTCGTCGCCGTCCTCGAGGAACTTGCGCACCTCGCCGCTGGCCAGTTCCACCGGGTGCTTGCCGCCCTCGGTGATCTCCAGCAGGCTGCCGAACGAGCCCGGCGCCGCGCCCGACAGGGTGCCCGAGCCGAACAGGTCGCCCGGTTGCAGCTGGCAGCCGTTGACGCTGTGGTGGGCGACCATCTGTGCCACGGTCCAGTACATGCTGCGCGTGTTACTCAGCGTGAGCCGATGCGCCGGCAGGTTCTGCTCGCGCATGCGCGCGGTCAGCAACAGCACTTCCAGCTCGATATCGAAGGCGCCGCCAGCCTGGTCGCGCGGGTCCAGCAGG
This sequence comes from Pseudomonas sp. VA159-2, assembly GCF_024126635.1. Lineage (NCBI taxonomy): Bacteria > Pseudomonadati > Pseudomonadota > Gammaproteobacteria > Pseudomonadales > Pseudomonadaceae > Pseudomonas > Pseudomonas sp. VA159-2. Next base: position 142,766 of record NZ_JAMYBV010000009.1, read on the forward strand.
TACGACAGCGGCTGCGGGTCGCCTTCCGGGCGCGCCGGCTGGGCGCAGCGGAACGGCTCCAAGGCCTCGGCGGTCACCACCCACGGCGACACCGTGGTGATGAAGCTCTTGGACAGGAACGGACCCAGCGGCTGGTATTCCCAAGCCTGGATATCCCGCGCCGACCAGTCGTTGAGCAGGCAGTAGCCGGCCACGTGCTCGGCGGCGTCGCCGATCGCGATCGGCTGGCCCATCTCGTTGCCCTGGCCGATCCAGATGCCCAGCTCCAGCTCGTAGTCCAGGCGCGCGCAAGGACCGAAGCTCGGTTCGCTCTGCCCCGCCGGCAAGGTCTGGCCCTTGGGGCGGCGCACATCGGTGCCGGACGGACGGATGGTCGAGGCGCGGCCGTGGTAGCCGATCGGCACGTACTTGTAGTTGGGCAGCAGCGGGTTGTCCGGGCGGAACAGCTTGCCGACGTTCTTGGCGTGCTCGATGCCGACGTAGAAGTCGGTGTAGTCACCGATCTTCGCCGGCAGGTGCAGCTGGCACTCGGCGGCAGGATGCAGGGCGGCTTTGAGCGAGCTCTGGTGCTCGCTGCCCTCGCCCAGCAGCGCCAGCAGGCGCTCGCGCAGGGCCACGCGGGCCGTGCGGCCAAGGGCGAAGAAGGCGTTCAGCGCGCCACCGGCGGTGGCCTCGACGGCGGCCTTGGCCGCGCCATCGAACAGGCCCGCGGCCAGCACCGCCTCAAGGTCGAGGATGGACTCGCCGATGGCCACGCCGCAACGCGGGGCCTGGCCTGGCCGGCTGAAGATGCCCAGCGGCAGGTTCTGCAGCGGGAAGTCGCGGTGCCCGTTGGCGTGCTCGACCCAGCTACGGGCAATGGCGGTGTGGTTCATCGGTTATCTCCGGTTCGGGTTGAAGGTGCTCGGCAAGGTGGCCCAGCAACTATCGTAGTCGGCCTGCAATTGCGGGCTTTCGAGGGCCTGCAGGCTCGGGCGCAGCACCTGGCTGGTCTCGAACATGAAGGCCATGGTGTTGTCGATCTTGTGCGGCGCCAGGTCGGCGGCGATGGCCTTGTCGCAGGTCTCGGCGTCCGGGCCATGGGCGCTCATCACCCCGTGCAGCGAGGCGCCACCGGGCAGGAAGCCTTCGGCCTTGGCGTCGTAGGCACCCTGGATCAGGCCCATGAACTCGTTCATCAGGTTGCGGTGGAACCAAGGTGGACGGAAGGTGTTCTCGGCCACCATCCAGCGCGGCGGGAAGATCACGAAGTCCATGTTGGCCATGCCGTGCACGCTGGTCGGCGAGGTCAGCACGGTGAAGATCGACGGATCGGGATGGTCGAAGCTGACCGTGCCGATGGTGTTGAAACGGCGCAGGTCGTATTTGTACGGCACGTTGCTGCCGTGCCAGGCGACCACATCCAACGGCGAATGCTGCAGCTCGCAGCCCCAGTGTTCGCCCAGGAACTTCTGCACCAGCTGGACCGGGCCTGTGGCTTCTTCGTAATGCGCTACCGGGGTGAGGAAGTCCCGCGGGTTGGCCAGGCCGTTGCTGCCGATCGGGCCAAGGTCAGGGATACGCAGCGGCGCGCCGTGGTTCTCGGCGATATAGCCGCGGGCCTGGGCGTCGAGCAGCTCGACGCGGAACTTCATGCCGCGCGGAATCACCGCGATTTCCAGTGGCTCTACCTCGAGCACGCCCAGCTCGGTGGCGATGCGCAGGCGGCCCTGTTCGGGCACCAGCAACAGCTCGCCGTCGGCGTTGAAGAACACCCGCTCCATGGAGCGGTTGGCGCGGTAGATATAGATGCTCACCCCGACCGGTTTCTCGGCAGCCGAGTTGGCCACCATCGGCAGCCAGCCTTCGATGAAGTCGGTAGGCTCGGCCGGCATCGGCTGGGGGCTCCAGCGCAGGCGGTTGGGGTTGACCGGGCCCAGGGCGCCGTTCAGCGGCTGGCGCGCCAGGCGCTCGAAGCGCGGGTGCAGTGCCGAGGGGCGGATGCGGTACAGCCAGGTGCGGCGCAGTTCGCTGCGGGTCATGGTGAACGCGGTGCCCGACAGCAGCTCGGCATACAGCCCATAGGGCGCCTTCTGCGGCGAGTTCTGCCCCACCGGCAACGCGCCAGGCAGGGCTTCGCTGGCGAATTCGTTGCCGAAGCCGCTCAGGTACTGGAGTTCAAGGGATGTAGCGCGGGTCATCGGTGCCTCCGGGCTGCTGGAGCCGTTGCGGGCAGCTGGCTGCGTAGCCCGATCCTGAAACCGGCACCAAGGGCGGCAGCGCGTCTGCATTGTTTTTATCGTAATCAGATTACGAATAACGTAATTTGCTCCTACGCAGGCGTCAAGCTATAAAGGCGCCACCTCGTAAAATCTGCATAGAAGCCCCCCATGGCCAAAGCCAGCAGCAACACCGACAACGGCAAACAGAAGGTCCGTTCGGCGGAAGTCGGCACCGACATTCTCAAGGCCCTGGCCGAGCTCTCGCCCTCCACCTCGCTGTCGCGCCTGGCCGAGCATGTCGACATGCCCGCGAGCAAGGTGCACCGCTACCTGCAAGCGCTGATCGCCAGCGGCTTCGCCGAGCAGGACCCGGCCACCAACCATTACGGCCTGGGGCGCGAGGCACTGCGTGTGGGCATGGCGGCGCTGGGCAGCATCGATGTGCTGAAGGTGGCGGCCCTGCCGCTGTCACAGCTGCGTGACGCGTTGAACGAGAGCTGCTTCATCGCGGTGTGGGGCAACCAGGGCGCCACGGTGGTAAGCATCGAACCGGCGGTGCGCGCGGTGACGGTGGTGACCCAGATCGGCTCGGTGCTGCCGCTGCTCAGCTCTTCCACCGGGCTGGTGTTCGCCGCGCACCTGCCGGAGCGCGAGACCGTGGAGCTGCGCGACCGCGAACTGACCGCGCTCAATCACAGTGCCGAAGACTATGCACCGTTGCTGGCGCAGATCCGCCAGCGTGGCCTGCATCATATCCATGGTCTGCTGATGCCCGGGGTGGACGCATTGTCCGCCCCGGTGTTCAACGCCATGGGCCAGGTTGTCGCGGTGATGACCGTGGTCGGGCCGACCTCGATCTTCCATGCCGACGAGCAGGGGCCGGCGGCGCAACGCCTGCTGGCGGCCGCGGGGGCCGTCAGCAGGCGGATGGGGTATGACGCGGTATCCTGATCGCTGCTTGCAGCTTATTTCAGAGGATCAACGACACCCGGCTCCTGCTGGCCAACGGACATTTGGGTAAACCACGTCAGCTCTTGCTCGAATGAGCCATACAGCTGCTTGGTCGGGAGCCGTCCGGCATCCAGGAGCACTGCATACTTCTCGTACCAGGTCTTGAGCGCCTGGTATTGCTGCTTGAGCCACAGACTCAACGCGGATGACGGCCCAGGGAACAGGTATGACCAGAGTTTGCTGCCCTGGTCGAACAGCCGGGTACCAAAGACCTTCAGGACATCGGTAAACCCTGGCAGGTCGATGATGCCTTTGAGCAAGGCGAACAGTGCCGCGGTCCGGTCGCCATCACGCAACGCCACGATGCTTTTGTAGAAGCCAATGCCAGCCTTGATGAAGCCCAGCACGATACGCGCGGGCGGGAACGCCAAGGCAATGACATCCGCCACAAGGCCGACCAGCCAGAATACTTCCTGGGTAATGCGCCGTGCCACGCTGTAGGCGTCCCGCGCCGCTTCGGCCAGCAGGCGCTTGATGCGCTGGCGTAGCGCGACCGACAGGTCGCGAATGTTGTACAACACCTGCAACGACTCAGCGATCCTGGCATTCCCTGTATCGCCCGAATCATCATCGAAGTCGTCGTTGTGCACATCCTCGTTCAACTCGCGAAGCAGCAATTCATCGTCGACCGCGACGTGTTCGTAGACCCAATCCTGCATCGCCTCGCCTCGCCATTGCGCGACGAAATCATCGACGCTGTAAAGGTAGCGACCCTCGGGGCCGTCACTGAGATAGATCAAAGTACCTTGCGCCTGCGGCGACTGCAGCAGGTACCCACCGGACACCGCGGCGCCATTGATCTTCAGCTCGGCCAGCTTGCAATCGTCGACGAAACTGCCCGGATGAAAGCGCATGCAAACCGGTGTCAGCCAACGCTCATGAGCCTCCCCGAGGTGTCCGCTTTGCAGCTCCACCAGGCAATCGCGTTGAATCTTCATGCCTATGATATGGCGATGCAGCGCCAAAGGCCTGGACTCGCCCCCCCCCTCCGGGTCCAGGTAGCTGCTACGGATTTCAGCACAGTAGCCCTCGCCCAGCCTGGCGGCCCGGATGTAGCCATCAAGGGCCTCTTTGTTCAGGTGCGATAGATCCTGGCCAACAGTGGAGGTGATCCGGGCAAAATCCTTGAAGTTGAAGTCCGCGGGGTAGCCACCTGCCACCACTTGGGTCAGGGACTGACGAACATCATTCTCCAGCTCGACCAGCACGGTATCCGCGTCGATCCAGCCGCCTGGGTTGCCTGGGTAACGGTTGATTCGCTCGCTCACTTGCTGTCGGGCATAGGCCGTGAAGGTCGGTACTTCGGCAACCGCCTGGTAGTCCGTCATGAGCACGCGTAGCTCGTGATCGATATCTACCACGCGCCGGTGCAGCGCCTGGTCAGGCTTGGCAAACGCCGGCAGCCTGAGCGCCTCCAGATCATCGAGGATCTTCAGCACCCTCAGGTCAGCCCAGTGCTGGATCATCTGGTCGCGTCCGTCGATGTCTTGCACATGCGCGTTGATAGTCTCGCGGGACCACTCCTGAGGCAGCCTGGCAATCAACTTCAGATACCGAGCCAACGCAGGGCGCTGGGCATGCTGGACATGCTCGACAAGGTAGTCACGCCCTTGTGGCGTGGCCGTCAGCGCACCCAGCGCGAAACTCATCTGCCCGACGGAGGTGAACGCCTGCAGGTCGCCCGCCGGCGAGCCGGGCGCATAAAGCACATGGATATCGTCGTCGTACAGATACAGGTGATCGGTCAACAGCATTTCACCGTTGATCGATAACACGGCTACATTGAACGTGTCCGCGCCGGAAGGCCGCATGACTTTCTCGAACAACCCTACCGCCCTGCGATCGATCCCCTGGAAGTCCGCGGCCTGCATGGCCAGTTGCAACCGGGCCTCCAGCGCCTTGCTCAGCAGATGGCGAATCCAGTCGCTGTCATAAAGGTGCTCGACCTGCGCGACGTAGCCTTGATGGAGTTGCAGTTCATCGGCGACAGTCCAGACCCCCGCCTGGCCCAAGACCTTGCGCAAGCCTTCATGCTGGATCGTCACCACCAGGCGCTCACCGTGGTAGGCACCGCCACAGATCCACTCGAGCAGCGTCACCACCTGTGCCGGCGCATCCTCGGTGAAGTCATGCCGGATGTGCAGTTGCACCTCCTGTGCTTGCAAGCCGGGGAAACCTCTATCGGTCAGCCAGAGACCGATGCGATGCGCGGCATAAGCATAGAAGTCGCTGTGCCCAGATTGTTGGGCCAGCTTGAGCTCCGCTTCGATCACCGCCTTGTTGAGCGTGTCCAGGCGCGCGGCCTCTGTTGGCGACAGCTTACGCAACCATTCAGGCGACAAGTCCCGGCGCAAGGTACCCATGGTTTCTACCATCTCCCCCTGCAGTTGCTCGAACAAGGGCTCCAGCGCTATGGCGGCCGCCGCCGTACCATCGTCGGCAGCAAGCGCCTTGAGGAGCAATTGCCGTTGCAGCAGGCGCATCTGCGCCAGCAGGTAGGCCTCGAGCGATTCGTCCAGTGGCGTCCATGTCAGCGTGACGGATGCCGCATGGGCCAAAGCCTCGCGCGCTTGTTCGCCGATCAGTTGCTGCCAGCAGCCCTCGGCACGCAGGTAGCCCAGCAGGGCATCTGCCATGACTTGACGCGTGTCGAACCAGACCGCGGCGCCCAAACCGCAGAGCACGAGCGGCTCCTCGTCATCGAACGGATTATGGCTAAGCGCGACAAAGCCGGGGATGCCTACCTGCTCCCCGGTTTCCGTCGTCAGCGAGACAGACATCGACACCGGGTCCGCCTCTGGCAGCAGCGCCTCGATGTCCTTCCTGGGAGCACCACGGCGCAAAGCGCGAGCACGAACCTGCAACGCCAGCAAGCCGCGCAGTTGCTCACCCAGCCCTGCCGACTGCTGCTCCCACCACTGGTCAGCATCCGCCTGCCAGTGTTCATCCAGCCACCGCTCAGGCTCGTCGACAGGCGCATCTTGTGGAGGAAGGCCGGGTGCCAGGGCCAGGTGCGCCTGCAGCATCATGCTCAAGGCAACCAAGGCGCTCAGGGTTTCCTGGTCAGCGTCCGGCGAAACCGAGGTAATGGTATCGGGGAAATGCAGGCTCATGACTTCTATCTCAATGCGATGTAGGAAATTGCACAGTGAAGAAATCAGAAAAAACAAAGCGGAGGGAAAGGCTGGTACAGGAGACTACATTCCCCTAAGAAATACTGCCTGAAAGCGCTTCAATACCCACCGGAAACACGGGGGATTATCGCAGATGATGTAACAGAGAATGTCAAAAGCAGGTATTTTTCCCACGAATCAATGTGCCTATTCTTACTCCATTGGTTCGGCACGAAGGGCTCTCCCCCCTGCCTTTCGGGCCACCAAGGTTCACCGACGTTGATTTTGAAGCTCCTTGATCTAACGTCTCGATTGGCCGCTGCGGATGCAGCGGCCTTTTTTATTTGTGCACGATGCGCAATATCGGCGCGAGACTCAACGCACCTCAGTCCAGCGGATACTTGTGCAAATTCGCCATCATCTGCTGCATGGCCTGCAAGCTGTCCTGCGGATGCCCCGCGCCCTCGAAGTCGCCGATCCGCGCCCAATTGTCCGCCACCTGTTCTGGCGTGAAGCCTGCGCGCGGGTCGAAGCCCACGCCCTGGCTGCGCTCCCAGCGCACCTTGCCGATCCAGCCCCCACCCACTTCGTACAGCTCGCCGCTGTCCTGGCACTGCTCGCTGCCCAGATACACCACCAACGGGCTGATCAGCTCGGGACGCAGCCGCTCGAACACCTGTGGCGGAATCAGCCCCTCGGTCATGCGCGTGCCGCCAGTGGGCGCGATGGCATTGACCAGCACCCCGTACTTGCGCCCCTCGATCGCCAGGGTGCGGGTCAGCCCATACAGGCCAAGCTTGGCCATGCCATAGTTGGCCTGGCCAAAATTGCCGTAGATGCCCGAAGTGGACGAGGTGAAGATCACCCGCCCCCAGTTTTGCTCGCGCAAGTGCGGCCAGGCAGCATGGGTGACCTTGTAGGCGCCCTCCACATGTACCCGATAGACCCGCTCCCAGTCGCTGTCGTCCATCTTGTGGAACGTCTTGTCGCGCAGGATGCCGGCATTGTTCACCAGCACATCGACCCGGCCGAAGCTGTCCAGGGCCTGCTCGACGATACGCGCACCGTCGGTGACCGAGTCGTGGTTGGCAACCGCCGTGCCGCCGGCGGCGCGGATTTCCTCCACCACCCGGTCGGCGGCCGAGGCGTTGGCGCCTTCACCATGGGTGGTACCGCCCAGGTCGTTGACCACCACCCGCGCCCCGTGGGCGGCGAACAGCAGCGCATGGGCCCGGCCCAGGCCACCGCCGGCCCCCGTGACGATCACCACTCGGTCTTGCAGGTTCACCGGCTCGCTCATGCTCAAGGCTCCAGGCAAAGAAACAATGCAGCACAGTCTCCGCCCGCCGCCCAGGCTGGGCAATCAAGCCTGCCCCTGGCGAATGCCGGGCGATAACGCCCAACGATGATCACCCGCTCAGGACCAGGCGACCTTCAGCGGCACATAACTCATGGGTTGCTCACGAAAGGCCAGGTAGTGCCGCAGCACCTGCACCGGCGCCTCGGTATGCGGGTAATGGCCGATACCCTGCAGCAGCACGGTATCCGGGGCCGGCACCACTTGGCGGTAGCGCTCGACCATGTGCGCCCCGGACAGCGGGTCGACCGCACCATTGATGAAGCGCAGCGGCACCCCGGCGCATTGCATCGCCGCCACCCAGCGCTCGCGCTGTGCCCGACGCTCGGGCAAGAAGGCAATCAGCTTGTGCAGGATGCGCGGGCCGCGGTTCGAGGCGATCAGGCTCCAGTAGTCGTCCAGGGCGCTTTCGCTGGGGTGGGTGCAGGGGCCATAGACCTGGGTGACGTTGCGCACCAGGTCGTCGCGGCCGAACGAGCGCCCCACCAGCCAGCCGACACGGCTGAGCAGCAGTTTCTGGATCAGCAGCACCCGGCAGCTTTCGGGGAACAGCCCGCTGTTGAGGAACACGCAACTGGCCACGGCCAGGCGTTGTTCATGGTGGCGGGCCAGCAATTCCTGGGCGACGCTGCCGCCATAATCATGGGCCAGCACGTGAACCGGCTGGTCGATGCACAGGTGCGCCAGCAACGCCTGCTGCAGGTCGGCCTGCTCCAGCAGGCTGTAGTCGTGGTCAGCCGGTTTCGCCGAGTCGCCGAAGCCAAGCATGTCGCAGGCGATCACGCGAAACCGCTGGGAGAGCGGTCCCCACAGGTAGTGCCAATCCCAACTGGCGGTGGGGAAACCGTGCAGTAATAGCAGGGGCTCTCCTTGCCCTGCCGTCCAGTAACGGATGCTCTGGCCGCGGAAGGTGAAACCTTGGCTGCGGGTGCGCCAGACGCACAATGGAATCTCGGCCAGTGGCATCACGGTCGTCCCGGTGAAGAGTGTTCGATACAGGGCAAGGTTGCGTTCATGGTTGGCACCTCGGCACATGCATGTGCTCTCATGTCGAGGCTGAGTCTAGAAGCCAATACCAAGGTGATAGGTCGCCTTGGCAGCCAGCCTGATGACCGAGCGAGTCAGTGGCACGAACGGTCAGAGCAGCATCACCAGCAGGGGCGCGGCGAACAAGTTGAGCAATCCGGTCAGAACCATCACCAGCCCGGCCACCGAACCCTCCTCGCGGCCGACCTCCCGCGCCCGGCTGACGCCCGCGCCGTGGGCGCCAACACCAAACAGCGCGCCCCGCGCCAGCGGCGTGCGCAGCGGCAACCAACGCAGCAGGATGCCGCCGAACATCGCCCCGAGCACGCCGGTGAACATCACGAACACCGCGGTCAGTTCCGGCACGCCGCCCAGGTCCTGGGCCACCGGCATGGCGAATGGCGTGGTGATCGAGCGCGGCACCAGCGACAGGCTGACCGCCTCGTCCAGCGCCAGCAGGTGAGCCAGGGCCCAGGAACTGCCGACCGACACCACGCTGCCGGCCAGCATGCCCACCAGCAGCGCTGGCCAATGCCGCGCCAGCAATGCCCGCTGCTGCCAGATCGGCACGGCGAAGGCGACCGTCACCGGGCCCAGTACGCCCATCAGCCAGTGGGTGTTGCGGGCGTATTCGGCGTAGGCAGTATGCAGCGGCAGCGCCACCGCCAACAGCAGCGCCGGTACCAGGATCAACGGCGACAGCAGGTAGCGCCCGCTGCGCCGGTACAGCCAGCGGCTGCCCAGGTAAGCGACCAGGGTCAGCGCCAGCCAGAACAGCGGCATCGGCTCAAGGCTCATGGCGCAACCTCCAGCGGCACACCAGTTCGACCGTGACGGCCGTGACCACCATCACCAGCAAGGTGCTCACGGCAATCACCAACAGGATGCGCCAGCCTTCGCTGCGCAGCAGGCTACCGTAGTCCAGCAGGCTCATCAGCGCGGGAATGAAAAACAGCAGCATCTCGGCCATCAGCCAACCGGCGCCAAGCTGCAGCGTGGCCGGCTTGAGCACGCCGCTGGCGAACAGCAGCAGCAACAGCGCCAGGCCCATCACTCCACCGGGGATCGGCCAGCCAAGCCAGGCGGCCAGTTGGCCGCCAATCAAGAATAGCGCCATCAATACCGCCAGCTCAGCGAGCAGGCGCAGGGTTTTCTTCAGTAATGCAGGATTCATGGGCGGGGGTTCCTCGACAACGCGGCCATTGTAAAAGTCGCCCACCTAGGCCAGAAGCGAATTGTTAGACTGGCAGCCATTCCATAACGGAATCGAACAAGCATGGAATTCAAACAACTGCGCAGCTTCATCGAAGTGGTCCACCGCGGCGGCTTCACCCAGGCGGCGGGCACCCTGCACATCAGCCAGTCGGCGGTGAGCAAGCAGGTGGCCCAGCTGGAACAGGCCATCGGCCAACCCTTGCTGGAGCGCCAAGGCTCGCAGCTGCACCTGACCGCGGCCGGGCGCATCGTGCTGGAGCGCGGCGAAGCCTTGCTGCGCCAGCGCCAGGAGCTGCAGAGCGAACTCGACGACCTCAGCCAGATGGCCCGCGGCGAGCTGCGCCTGGGCCTGCCGCTGCTGGGCAGCGACGCACTGTTTGCCGGGTTGTTCGCCGAGTATCGCCGCCGGCATCCGAACATTTCGATTCAACTGCTCGAAGGCGGCAGCCGGATGGTCGAGCAGGCGGTGAAAAGCGGCGAGCTCGAGCTCGGAGGCAGCCTGACCCCAAGCGACCCGGCCTTCGACTACCAGCCGTTTTGCAACGAGCCGCTGGAAGTTCTACTGCCGGCGGCGCATGCCTTTGCCGGGCAGGCCGAGGTGGCGCTGGCGCAACTGGCCGACACGCCGTTTCTGCTCTATCAGCGCAGTTTCGTGCTCAACGACCGGTTGCTCAGTGCCTGCCAGCAGGTGGGGTTCACGCCCAAGGAAGGCGGGCGCAGCGGCCAGGCGGACTTCCTCGCCGCGCTAGTGGCGGCCGGGCAAGGCGTGGTGCTGTTGCCGGCCATCGTCGCCCGCGCGCTGGAGCGCCCCGGGGTGGTGCGCCTGCCGCTGCGGGCGCCGGATTACCTGCGCTGGGACATCGCCTTCATCTGGCGGCGCGGGGCCTATCTGTCACGGGCGGCGCAGGCCTGGCTGGCGCTCTTGAGTGAAACACGCCCCTCCCGGTAGGCGCCGGCTTGCCGGCGAACCAGGCGAGGCGGGGGATGGCACCGGCTGCGCCGGTGTTCGCCGGCAACCCGGCTCCTACGGGACGCACGCCGGCCTCGCCCGTGTAGGAGCCGGCCTTGCCGGCGAACCAGGCGCTGCGGTGTTTGGAATCTAACGGTTTGAATTCAAGCGTGCCGGGGCTGCTTTGCAGCCCGTTCGCGACACAAGGCCGCTCCTACAGGCCACCGCGCGCCCCTGTAGGAGCCGGCTTGCCGGCGAACCAGGCAACGCGGTGGGTGATCAAACCAGCCTCAGCCTTTAAGCGCCGCCACGAACTCGCCCAACCAGGGCTCGGCATCGGTCTCCGGGGTCACGGTCTCGCTGGCGTCCAGGCGCAACATCGGCAGCACCTCCTTCACCCCCAGCTCGGCAAACAGTTCGCGCATCTGCTCGCCACCGCCGCAGTAGGTGTCGCCATAGCTCGAATCGCCCAGGCCGATCACCGCCCCCGGCAACCCGCGCCAAGCTGCCGGCAGCACGTCGCGAATGGCGCTGTACAACGGCATCAGGTTGTCGGGCAATTCGCCCATGCCGGTGGTCGAAGTCACCGCCAGCAAGGCGTCCGGGGCGAAACCCTCGAGGTCCTGCAGGGTGGCGCGGGCGGCATGCCAGGCCTCCAGGCCAGCGGCCTCGAGTTGCGATTGGGCATGGCGGGCGACTTCTTCGGCGGTGCCATACACCGAACCGGAAATAATGGCGACTTTCATCGAGCGGGATTCCGAAACTGAGTGAAAACGTAGGATACTAGCACTCGACAGTGGCAAAAGGCCGCCTACGGCCAAAGTCACAGGCATTCGTCCGGATGCATCGCCCGCCGACGAATGGCCGGAACGAAGCGTATTGGCCACTGTCCATCGCCGTGAAGAAATCGCCCTTATCGATCGCCCCTTCGAGTTCGACCATGCAAGCAGACGCCCTCCTCTCCCAGGACGAGCTGGACTTCATCCAGGACATGCAGCATTCGCCCCAGTTGAACCTGGCCGACCCGATGTCGAGCTTGCTGGTCAACGGCGATCGCCGCCTCAAGGACTTGCTCACCCGCCTGGTGGCCAACGAGCAGGTGACGCTGCAGGCCAGCTTCAACAACCAGCAGCTGAGCTTCCCGCTGCAACTGGTCGAGGACGAATTCCACGCCCTGCACCTGCAACTGGGCTCGCCGGACATCTACGAGGACGGCCCGATGCTGCGGCCCTGGCGCCTGTCGCTGGAGCAGCCGGCGGCGCTGCTGGACGACCACGGCCAGGCCAGCGACCTGTGGGTACGCGACATTTCCTTCAAGGGCGTACTGCTGGAGGTGCGCGGCGGCGCCAAGGCGCCTGCGCAATTCGACCTGCGTTTCGCCGCCGAGGACATCCCGCCCATCGGCCTGCACGGCACCCTGCGCCGGCGCATCGGCCCGCGCCTGGCCGCCTACGACCTGACCCAGACCCCGGCCGAAGAGGTCGAGCGCCTGCGCGAGTACATTCTCCAGGCCCACCGCAGGGCCCATCCCGAACTGCACGCCCAGGCCCCCAGCGTGCTCTGACGACCACCTGGCAGCTGAAACTGACCGGTCATGATCGATCGGCGATAATCCGCGCCCGATTCTTGCATGCATGCCTGCGCCGCCCACCACCCCGGGCCGCACGCCAAGGGGCCGGCTACCCGCCAGCCCCGTCGCCAGGAGATACACGATGTCTACCCCCGTCACCCTCATGGTGTCGCGCCGCGCCGCCCATGGCCGCTACCAGGACCTGCTGGCCTGGCTGCACGAAGGCGAGCAACTGGCCACCGACTTCCCCGGCTACCTCGGCTCGGGCATCCTCGCGCCACCGGCTGAGGGCGATGAATTCCAGATCATCTTCCGCTTCACCAACGAACACACCCTGCACGCCTGGGAACATTCCGCCTCCCGCCGCACCTGGCTGCAACGTGGCGACGGCTTGTTCGAGCGCCCCAAAGAGAGGCGCGTCAGCGGTATCGACGACTGGTTTGGCACCGAAACGGTGCAAAAACCGCCGCGCTGGAAGCAGGCCACGGCCATCTGGCTGGCGTTCTTCCCGGTGTCGCTGCTGTTCAACCTGCTGTTCGGCCAGTGGCTGGCGCCGCTCGGCCTGGTGCCACGGGTACTGCTCAGCACCCTGGCCCTGACCCCATTGATGGTGTACCTGTTCATCCCGCTGTCCACGCGCGTGCTGGCACCTTGGCTGAATGCCGCGCCAGGCCCCGCCGACGAACGCCCGCAGGGCCTGCGCAGCCGCTGAGGGCAGGGCTCGCAAGGCGGTTGAGTTCGGGTATGCTGGGGCATCACGCACGGACAGACGAACAGACCGCCCGAACATGAACAGCCCAATCCTCATCACCGGCGCCAGCCAGCGCGTCGGCCTGGCCCTGGCCCTGGAACTGGCCGAGGCCGGCCATGCGGTGGTCAGCGCCAGCCGGACCGTGCTGGCGCAGGCGGCCCACCCGAATATCCGCCAGTTCCAGGCCGACCTTACCTGCGCCGACGCGCGCCAGGCCCTGATCGAGCACCTGCAAAGTGAGTACGACGGCCTGCGCGCGATCATCCACAACGCCTCGCTGTGGCTCGACGACGGCCTGGACAACCTCGACACCATGTTCCGCCTGCACGTCGAGGCGCCCTACCACCTCAACCTGGCCCTGGGCGAGCTGTTGAACAAGGTCGACAAGGCCGACATCATCCACATCTGCGACGAAACCTCGTCGCGCGGCAGCAAGAGCCACATCGGCTATGCCGCGACCAAGGCGGCGTTGCAGAACATGGTGCTGTCGTTCGCCGAAAAGTACGCGCCCAAGGTGCGCGTCAACGGTATCCTGCCCGGCCTGCTGATCCTCAAGGAAGGCGGCGACGAGCAGTACCGCCAGCAAACGCTGAAAAAAGCCCTGCTCGAATTCGAGCCCGGCGCCCGCCCGTTGATCGACGCCGTGCAGTTCCTGTTGCACAGCCAGTACAGTACCGGCAGCCAGGTGGTCATCAACGGTGGCCGCCATCTGAAGAACCGCATGACCTGAAGAGACGACCCATGACCCCGCAACAACAGCTCGAACTCGAAGCCGCCGCGTTCCGGCGCCTGGTCGACCACCTGCAAAAGCGCACCGACGTGCAGAACATCGACCTGATGAACCTCTCCGGCTTCTGCCGCAACTGCCTGTCGAAATGGCTCAAGGCCGCCGCCGACGATCGCCAGATCGAGCTGAGCCTGGACGACGCCCGCGAGCAGGTGTACGGCATGCCCTACGCCGAGTGGAAAGCCCAGCACCAGAAAGAAGCCAGCGCCGAGCAACAGGCGGCGTTCGAACAAGGAAAACCCCGTGACTGACCTGAACAACCTGCGCAGCAGCCTCGCCAGCGGCGAACATGCCTTTGCCGATACCCTGGCATTCGTTGCCGCGAACTACAGCTACCAGCCCCAGGCTTTCGACAACGGCGAGGTGCACAACGCCGCCGGGCAGAACGAAGGCTCGTGCAAGACCCTGGGCCTGGCGCTGCTCGAGGGGCTGAGCGACCAGGAGGCGCTGCTGGCCTTCGGCGAGCACTACCGCAGCGTGGTGGCCACGCCCGAGGGCAGCGACCACGGCAACATCCGGGCGCTGATCAAGCACGGCCTGGCCGGGGTGAAGTTCACCGCGCAGCCGCTGACGCGCCTGGGCTGATAGCAGATGGGGCCGCTGTGCGGCCCCAAGATCCCACAGGCCTTTGCAGAACCGGACTTCAACTGATGAAGTGGCCTGGTGTTCCAGCCTCAAGGCGCCCCTTGTGCAACCACGCCAGCGCAATCGGCCACAGAGTTTCACGGAACCGGTCGTGAAAGAACGCGAAGTGCCCGATCTCTTCGACCGATATATCCACAGGCGCCACCCGCAGATGCCGCCGTTCGCCCGTTTGCAGGTACCCCAACAATCGTTCAGTGGCCGCCACCGTGCCGAACGGATCGTCAGTCAGGCTGATGGCCAGGGTCGCCGCCTGTACCTGGGTAAATGGCGTCGCCGGCAGTAAACGCCCACTGGGCCGCTGCTCGTAACGCGGTGTACGGGCAACCCAATCGCGCACCACGCCGGCCGGGGTGTCTTCCAGCCAGCCCAGGCGCTTGCCGGGAAAGTAGCCGAACATCCGGGTCAACAGTGGCATCACTACGTGCCATTTGCCGAACAGCTGCCAACGCTGCTCCGGCGCATAGTCGCGCCAGTAGGCGAACTGGGCGCCCACCAGCACCGCGTGGCGCACCTGCGCCGCTGAAGGCGCCAGGCCCAGCGCCCAGCCACCGAAGCTGTGCCCGACCACATGCACTGGCTGGCCAGGGTGTTCGGCGGCGGCCAGTTGCAGCATCGCCTCGAAATCCAGGCGGCCCCAGTCGCTCCACGATGCCTTGAACCCGCGCAACGAGGCCGGGCGCGATTCGCCAATGCCGCGGTAGTCGTAGGTGAGCACATCGAAGCCCTGGGCGAACAGGTAGTCGGCGAACCGAGAATAATAGCGGCAGCGCACCGAGGTGGCGGCATTGATGATTACCAGCGGGCGCTGGGCATCGGGCTGGGCGTGGCGCCAACGGAAACCGCCGAGGCTGTAGCCGTCGGCGGCCAGGTGGCGAAAGGCACAGGCGGGTTGGGTGAGGCTGCTCATGGCGCGCTCCCTGCGTGGTCCGCCAACGCTAGCAAAGATGCCCCCGTGTTATCCAGGCAAACGCCACCACGTCGCCCGGTTCGCCAGCAAGGCTGGCTCCTACGGGCCGGATGCGCGCCTGGTGCGCCTAGGGGCAACGAGCAGTGCGCATTGGCTAGGTCGTAGGCAGCACGCCGACCACGCCCGGCTTGTGCAGCACCGCCAGGCGCGAGCCGTGGTAACGGGTCTCGCGGAACAGCTTCCAGCGCCCGAACAGACCATACACGTGCATCACCCGACCCTGCTCGTGGTAGCCCATGCGCAGGTGCAGCTTCATCGCCGGCACGTTGTGGGTCTCGACCACGTCCACCACCTTGTGGCAGCCCTTCTCGCGCATCGCGTTCCACAGCGCCACCTGGGCAGTCACCGACAGCTCGCTGCCGAAGAAACTGCGGATCATCTCACCGCCAAACTCGAAGAACTCGCCTGGTTTCACCGGGAAGGTGCAGCCGTAGTAGTGCCTGTCGTGGTAATCCACCACGCTGGCCCAGATGAACGCCACGGCATCGCCCTGCTGGTCCAGGTACATGTGCCCGGTGTGGCCTTCGCCGGCCAGCTCGCGCATGGTCTGGACGCGGTCGCCGAAATGGCGAGCGAAGGCATCGGCATTGCTGGGGGTGATCTGCACCAGGGTGACCGGTGGGTGGGGCTTGAGACTGTAGGGCGGTACCGGGCTGACCAGGTCGCGCTCCATCCACAACAACTCCCAGTGGAAGAACACGTAACGCTCGAACAAAGTCTTGCAGGTACGCTTGAAGCCCTTCTGGCGGATTCGTTCTTGTAGTTTTTGCACAACGCCCATGCTGCCTCCCCGGCCCCGGCGGAATTACCAGGCCAATAGCTGGGGTATAGATCAGGCGTGCAGGGGCCATGGCCAAGGGCCATCGGGGGATTTGTTGCAGAATGTTACAAGTCGTCGGCGGGAACCGTGCAGCCGTCATCAACGGCTGCACGGTCAAGGACTTGCTTACAGCTCGACGCAGTCGAACCGTACGTCGGTGGCCACGTCTTCGTCGTAGTTGACGTCGGCGCGTTCGAAACCGAACAGGTTGAGGAACTGCTTCTTGTAACCGGCATAGTCGGTCAGTTCGAACAGGTTCTCGGTGGTGACCTTCGGCCACATGGCACGGCAGGCGTCCTGCACATCATCGCGCAGTTCCCAGTCGTCCAGACGCAGGCGGCCTTCGTCGTCCAGTGCCGCCGGCGCACCGTCCGCACGGTACATGCGGTCACGGAACATGCGGTCCAGCTGGTGCTGGGTACCTTCGTGGATACCCTTCTCCTGCATGATCTTGAACACCATCGACAGGTACAGCGGCATCACCGGGATCGCCGAGCTGGCCTGGGTAACCACCGACTTGAGCACCGCAACGTTGGCACTGCCACCGACTTTGCCGGCCAGGCGCTGGGCGGTTTCGTCCAGGTCCTGCTTGGCCTTGCCCAGGGCGCCGTCCCAATAGATCGGCCAGGTGATGTCGGAGCCGATGTAGCTGAAGGCCACGGTGCGGGCCTGTGGCGCCAGCACGCCGGCAGCGTTCAGGGCGTCGATCCACAGTTCCCAGTCCTGGCCGCCCATCACGGTGACGGTATCGGCGATTTCCTGCTCGGTGGCCGGCTCGATGCTGGCCTCGATGATGGTGTCCTTGTTGGTGTCGATGGCGGTCGACTTGTACGGCTGGCCGATCGGCTTGAGCGCCGAGCGGATCACTTCACCGGTCTGCGGCAGCTTGCGCACCGGCGAGGCCAGCGAGTAGACGACCAGGTCGACCTGGCCGCCCATTTCGTTCTTGATCAGCTCGATGACCTTGGCACGGGCTTCGTCGGAGAAGGCGTCACCGTTGATCGACTTGCTGTACAAACCTTCGGCCTTGGCGAACTTGTCGAAGGCGGCGGCGTTGTACCAGCCGGCGGTGCCGGCCTTGGTCTCGGTGCCTGGCTTTTCGAAGAACACCCCCAGGGTGTCGGCCTTGAAGCCGAACGCCGCGGTGATGCGCGCTGCCAGGCCGTAGCCGCTGGAGGCGCCGATCACCAGGACTTTCTTCGGACCATCCTCGCGCACGCCCAGCTTGCGGGTGGCTTCGATCTGGTCACGGACGTTGAGCTCGCAGCCCTTTGGGTGAGTCGTGGTGCAGATGAAACCGCGAACCTTGGGATGAATGATGGCCAATGTCTGTACCTCGTCAGGTTTAGGCTGGGGCAGCGCCCGGATTCGGGGCGCTGCCGTTTGATCTAGAGGGTGAGACTACCCTCGCGGGATATCCGACACATATTACGGGGTCATTGAGATTGCTGCATGGTCTGTACAGCCCGATTCGGCTCTGAGCGTAACGCCGGCGACAGGGCTTCGCGCAACCATGCCAGGAACTGCCGCGCCAGCGGATCCTCCTGGCTTTCCCAGTGCACCAGGCAGCTCCACACCGGGCCGCGCACACGCTGCTCAGACAAGGGCCGCAAGCGCCCCTCATCGACCATCCGCCGCGCCAGCAACTGGCTGACCAGGGCGATCCCCAACCCCTCGCCCGCCGCCTCCAGCAGCAACCCCGGGTCGGAAAAGTTCAGCCCCTTGCCCTGCTGCCCGACATCCTCGCCGCCTTCGACCTGCCAGTGGCTCCAGTCCATCTCGCGCTCGCCGTGCAAGGTCGTGCGCCCGGCCTCGGGCAACGCCGGGTGACAGGCCGGGTACAGCTGGTCCTGATGCAGCACGGTGAAGCTGCATTCGGCCTGCGGGCCAAGATCATCGCGAATGGCCAGGTCGATGGTCTCGCTGGCCATGTCCGGCGCCTCGAAGCTGGTGAACAGCCACAGGTCCACATCCGGGTGACGCTGATGGAAATCCGCCAGGCGCGGCAGCAGCCAGTGGCGGGCGAACGCCGGGGTGGTGTTGACCACCAGCTGGTTGGGCTTGCGGTACTGGTCCAGCCGGCGAATGCCCACCGCCAGCTGCTGCAGCAACGTCTGGGTGGTGCTGAGCAAGTCATGGCCGGCATCGGTGAGGCTGACGCTGCGCCCATTGCGGTGGAACAGCGGCTGCTCCAGGTAGCTTTCCAGGCTGCGGATCTGCTGGCTGATCGCCGACTGGGTGAGGTTCAGGGCCTCGGCGGCCTTGTGGAAACTGCCCAGGCGGGCGGCGGCTTCGAAGCCGCGCAGGGCATTGAGCGGGGGCCAGTGTTTGAGCATGCTGATAAGCCTGACTGATCAGAAATACGCTAAATCTATCGTTTGTCGCCCCGCCTGCCCAGCCATAACATGGGCCCCACACCCGCAACGGCGGGCTTCGTTGATAAAAATTCCTAATAGATCGGAGTTCACTATGACCCTGCCCCACGACAGCGGCTGGCGCATGCCTGCCGAATGGGCCCGCCACGCCGCCACTTGGATGATCTGGCCGCACAACCAGCCGTTGTGGGAATCGGGCTGGGGCGTGACCCTGGCCGATGTGCAGCGCGACTACGCCCGGGTGGCCGGCGCCATCGCCCGCTTCGAGCCGGTAAAAATGGTCGTCGACCCCAGCGCCCTGGCCACCGCCCGCGACCTCTGCGGCGCTGGCATCGAGCTGGTGGAACTGGCGGTGGACGACAGTTGGTGCCGTGACAGCGGGCCGAGCTTTCTGGTCCACCCGCAACAGGGCGTGGCCGGCCTGAGCTGGCGCTTCAACGCCTGGGGCAACAAGTCCGAGCACGGCAAGGACCGCAGCCTGGCCCGGCGCATCCTCGACCACCTTGGCTTCGAAGGCCTGAGCACCCCGCTGTGCAACGAAGGCGGCGCCATCCACGTGGACGGCGAAGGCACCCTGATCACCACCGAATCTGTGCTGCTCAACCCCAACCGCAACCCGGGCCTGAGCAAGGCCGAGGTCGAGGACTGCTTCGCCCGCCTGCTGGGCATCCGCAAGACCATCTGGCTGCCGGGCGACCCGCAGTACGTCACCGGCGACATGACCGACGGCCATGTCGATGGCGTGTGCGCCTTCGCCCGCCCCGGCGTGCTGCTGGTGGACGCCACCCACGAACACGACTCGGTGTACGCCGAGGTGGTGCGCGAGAACCGCCGCGCCCTGGCGCTGGCCAGCGACGCCCAGGGTCGCTCGTTCGAACTGCTCGACCTGTTCGAGGCCAGCGCGGCCGTGGACACCGATGCCGAGGTGTTCTGCGCCTCGTACACCAACTTCTACCTGGCCAACGGCGCGGTGATCATGCCGGCCTACGGCATCGATGCCGACCAGGCCGCCGCCGAGCAACTGGCCCGGGCCTTCCCCGATCGCGAAGTGGTGCCGGTGCGCATCGACCATATCGCCCACGGCGGTGGTGGCATCCACTGCATCACCCAGCAGCAGCCGGCCTGGCCGCTGCAAGGAGAGCGACCATGAGCGTGCTGCGCATCGCCACCACGCAGATGGCCTGCAGCTGGGACCTGCCGGGCAACCTCGCGCGCGCCGAGCAACTGGTGCGCCAGGCCGCGGCCCAGGGCGCCCAGGTGATCCTGCTGCAGGAACTGTTCGCCACCCCCTACTTCTGCATCGAGCAGTGCCACAGCCACCAGGCCCTGGCCGAGGACTACCAGGCCAGCCCGCTGCTGCGCCGCTTCGCCGCGCTGGCCAGGGAACTCGGCGTGGTGTTGCCGCTGAGCTGGTACGAACGGGCCGGCAACGCCTTCTTCAACTCGCTGACCGTGGCCGACGCCGACGGCCGCTTGCTCGGCGTGTACCGCAAGAGCCATATCCCCAACGCCATCGGCTACCAGGAGAAGGAGTACTTCAGCCCCGGCGACACCGGTTTCAAGGTCTGGGACACCGCCTTCGGCCGCCTGGGCATCGGCATCTGCTGGGACCAGTGGTTCCCCGAGACCGCCCGCTGCCTGGCCCTGCTGGGCGCCGAGGTGCTGCTGTTCCCCACCGCCATCGGCTCGGAGCCCGGTGCCGCCGAGCTGGACTCCCGCGATCACTGGCAGATAGCCATGCGCGGCCACGCTGCCGCCAACCTGCTGCCGGTGGTGGCCGCCAACCGCGTCGGCCATGAGGTGGCGCGCAGCGACGACAGCCTGAACATGCGCTTCTACGGCTCGTCGTTCATCTGCGACCACAAGGGCGCGATGCTGCAAGAGGCCGACCGCGACAGCAGTGGCGTCTGGCTGCACGACCTGGACCTGGCGCGCATGCGCGAGGATCGCCTGAGCTGGGGTATCTATCGCGACCGCCGCCCCGACCTGTATGCGCCGTTGCTGACCCTTGACGGCCGTGCCCGCCAGCCCACGGAGGCCTGATCCATGCCCAGCCGCCCCTCGAAACTGCTCGCCCTCGCCGCCCTGCTGGCCGGCGCCAGCATCGCCCACGCCGAGCAGGAGGCCCTGCGCCTGTACAACTGGGCCGACTACTTCGCCGAGGACACCCTCAAGCGCTTCACCGCCGAAACCGGCATCCCGGTGATCTACGACGTCATGGACGGCAGCGAAGTGCTCGAGGCCAAGCTGATGTCCGGGCGCAGCGGCTACGACTTGATCTTCCCTGGGGACACCGTGGCCGAACGGCTGATGCGCGCCGGCAGCCTGCAAGCGCTGGACCGCAAGCAGTTGACCGCGATCGACGACATCGAGCCCGGCCTGCGCCAGTTGCACGAGCGCTACCCCAAGGCCAGCCAGGCCACCGTGCCCTACACCTGGGGCACCATCGGCCTGACCATGGATGCGCAGAAGATCCGCGAGCGCATGCCCGACGCGCCGCTGGACAGCCTCGACCTGCTGTTCAAGCCGGAACTGGCGGCCAAGTTCGCCGACTGCGGCATCTCGATGATCGACTCGCCCGACGAGGTGCTGGCCGTGGTGCTCCACTACCTGGGCCGCGAACCGCGCAGCGCCAAACACGAGGACCTGGCCGCCGCCAGCGAGCTGCTCAAGGGCATCCGCCCCTATGTGCGCAAGCTGCAATCGCAGCCGGTCACCGAACTGGTCAATGGCAACACTTGCCTGTCGCTGGGCTACAGCGGTGACGTAATCCAAGCCCAGCGCACTGCCGAGGCCGCCGGCAAGGCCATCGACTTCCAGTATCGCGTGCCCCGCGAAGGCACCACAGTGTGGATGGATACCATGGCCATCCCCGCCGATGCCAAGCACCCGGAATACGCCTATCGTTTCATCAACTTCGTCATGCGCCCGCAGCACATGGCGGCGATCAGCAACTTCACCGGCTACCCCACCGCCAGCGCCAAGGCCCGCCCCCTGGTGGACGCGCGCCTGCGCGACAACCCGGACATCTACCTCGCCGAGGCCACCTATACCCGGCTGATCCCGGGCAAGGACATCCCCCAGGCCGACATGCGTGCGCGCATGCGCGTCTGGACCCGCTTCAAGACCGCACAGGACTGACCCCCATGCCTACTCGCCGTACCTTCCTCCAGCACATGAGCGTCGTCGCCGGCCTCGGCGCCGCCGCCAGCTTCGGCCTGCCATTCGCTAGCAACAGCGCCCGCGCCGCCGAGGCGGGCCGCTGGTTCATGCCCGACGAAGGGGAAAAGCACGCGCGCGCCTACATCGCCTTCGGCGCCCAGGACGCCATCTGGGAAGACTTCACCGAAGACGTCCAGGCCGCGCTCGGGCGTATCGCCCGCGCCATCGCCGCCTACCAGCCGCTGACGGTGTTCTGCCGCGCCAGCGAACGCGATATCGCCGAGCAAGAGTGCGGCAGCCACAACATCACCTACGTCGAAACCGAACTGGACGACATCTGGATGCGCGACATCGGCGCCAACTTCGTGGTCGACGACGATGGCGAGCTGGCGGCGGTGGACTTCAACTTCAACGGCTGGGGCGGCAAGCAGCAGCACCGCTACGACGCCAAGCTGGCGGCCCGCGTCGCCAAATTGGCCGGTGCCCAGTACCAACGGAGCGAGCTGGTGGGCGAAGGCGGCGGCATCGAGGTGGATGGCCATGGCACCGGGATCATGACCGAGAGCAGCTGGATCAACGGCAACCGCAACCCAGGCTGGAGCAAGGCCCAGGTCGAGGAGGAACTCAAAGCACGGCTGGGCCTGCGCAAGATCATCTGGCTGCCGGGCATCAAGGGCAAGGACATCACCGACGCCCACGTCGACTTCTACGCGCGCTTCGCGGCGCCCGGCGTGGTGGTGGCGAACCTGGACAACGATCCGGATTCTTACGACCACGAGGTGACGCGCGAGCACCTGGAGATCTTGCAGGGCGCTACCGACGCTAATGGGCGCAAGCTGCAGATCCACACGATGTCGCCGCCGCTGAAGCCGCGCCGCAACACGTTCAGCAAGGGCAACCCGGATTTTGCCGCGGGGTATATCAACTACTTCGTGATCAATGGCGCAGTGATCGCCCCGCAGTTCGGCGATCGCCGTGCCGACGAAAAGGCCCGGGCGTTGCTGGAGCAGCTGTATCCAGGGCGGGAGGTGGTGCAACTGGACATCGACGCGATCGCGGCGGGAGGGGGCGGGATTCACTGCGTGACCAACCAGTGCCCGGCGGTGTGAGTACCAGGGGCTGCTGTGCAGCCCATTCGCCGGCAAGGCCGGCTCCTACAGGATTGCGCAGGCCTTGTAGGAGCCGGCCTTGCCGGCGAATGGCCCCGTGCTCATGGGTCGTCAGGCGACCGCCTGCGCCCCGTCACCATCGACAACGGCAGGTTCTCGCGCAGCCGCACGCTCTCCACCACCGCCGCCAGCAGGTGCACGCAGACCAGCGCCAGCAGCCCATCGGCCAGCCAGCTGTGCAACGTATCCAGCCACTCGGCGCCCCATAACGCATCCACTTCCAGCATCATCCAGCCGGTCACCCCCAGGCTGGCAATGCCGGTCATCATCAGCAGCATCACCAGCGCGCCGATCGGCGTGTGCCCCAGGCGGTGATAACGCTCGCCACGCCACAAAGCCCGGCCATGCACCATCAGCCGCGCCGGCGTCGGCCAGAAATCCGCCCAGCGTGCGCTGCGCGGCCCGACGAACCCCCAGGCCACGCGCAATAGCAGGCACGCACAGGCGTAGTAGCCCAGCCACTGGTGCCAGTCGTCACCCACCTCGTTGAAAAAGTAATCGGCGAAGAACACCCCAGCGAGCGACCAGTGGCACACCCGCAGCAACGGGTCCCACAGCCGCACGCTGGCGGTCATTTATGAATCTCGGTCTTCACCGCCTTGCCGCTCACCGGGTCGTGGTAGATCTCGACCTTGCGGCCGTCCTTGTCGAAGCCATAGATCTCGTAGCAGTTGCCTTTGGTGACCTTGAACTTGTTGATCTTGTAGCCCTCGTCCTTGAGCTTGGCCTGGAACTGCTCGGCGTCCTGCCAGGTGGCCTTGTCGGCGCTGGTGCACTTCGGTTCGGCGGCAAAGGTAGCGGTACTGGCGAGCAGCAGGGTTGGAAGGATCAGGGTTTGGCGCATGGTCGGGATTCCTTGCGGGTTAGGAAGAGGGGCCGCAGCGCGGCCCATTCGCCGGCAAAGCCGGCTCCTACACGATCAACATCATCCATCAGGTTGACGTTGTCCCTGTAGGAGCCGGCCTTGCCGGCGAATGGCTGCCAGCAAGCTTAGTTGCCCCCCGCCAACACCACCCATTCATTTGAAATTCGGATCAATGGCAAAGAAAAACAAACTTCCCAAATAAGCGCCCAGCACCGATGCTGTGCCGATCACGCCCGTATTCGGAGAACAACAATGAACGAAGTCGTCATCGTCGCCGCCACCCGCACTGCCATCGGCAGCTTCCAGGGGGCGCTGGCCACTGTGTCCGCCGTCGAGCTGGGCGCCGCGGTGATCCGCCAGCTGCTGGCCCAGACCCAGCTGGACCCGGCCCAGGTCGACGAAGTGATCCTCGGCCAGGTGCTCACCGCCGGCGCCGGGCAGAACCCCGCCCGCCAGGCCGCCGTGAAGGCCGGCCTGCCCTTTGAGGTCCCGGCCCTGACCCTGAACAAGGTCTGCGGCTCGGGCCTCAAGGCCCTGCACCTGGCGGCCCAGGCCATCCGCTGCGGCGACGCCGAGGTGGTGATCGCCGGTGGCCAGGAGAGCATGAGCCTGGCGCCCTACGTGATGCCCTCGGCACGCACCGGCCAGCGCATGGGCCACGGCCAACTGGTCGACAGCATGATCAGCGACGGCCTGTGGGATGCCTTCAACGACTACCACATGGGCATCACCGCCGAGAACCTGGTGGACAAGTACAACCTCACCCGCGAGCAGCAGGACGCCTTCGCCGCCGAGTCGCAGCGCAAGGCCGTGGCCGCCATCGAGGCCGGGCGCTTCAAGGACGAGATCACCCCGATCCACATCCCGCAGAAAAAAGGCGAGCCGCTGGTGTTCGACACCGACGAGCAACCCCGCCCCGACACCAGCGCCGAGTCCCTGGGCAAACTGCGCGCCGCGTTCAAGAAAGACGGCAGCGTCACCGCCGGCAACGCCTCCAGCCTCAACGACGGCGCCGCCGCGGTGCTGCTGATGAGCGCCAGCAAGGCCAAGGCCCTCGGCCTGCCGGTGCTGGCGAAGATCGCCAGCTACGCCAGCGCCGGCGTGGACCCGGCGATCATGGGCATCGGCCCGGTGTCGGCGACCCAGCGCTGCCTGGCCAAGGCCGGTTGGCAGCTCGGCGAGCTGGACCTGATCGAGGCCAACGAAGCCTTCGCCGCCCAGGCGCTGGCGGTGGGCAAGCAGCTGGAATGGGACGCCGCCAAGGTCAACGTCAACGGCGGCGCGATCGCCCTGGGCCACCCGATCGGTGCCTCGGGCTGCCGGGTGCTGGTGACCTTGCTGCACGAGATGATCAAGCGTGATGCCAAGAAAGGCCTGGCAACCCTGTGCATCGGCGGCGGCCAGGGCGTGGCGCTGGCGCTCGAGCGCGGCTGATCCGCTTCGCCGGCTCCTACGGGGGGTCTACACGATACCTGTAGGAGCCGGCCTTGCCGGCGAATGGGCCACCCGCAGCGCCATCAGCGCCTGTCAGAAGCGCTCATCCCGCAGCGCCGGCAGGGTGATGTCACGTACGTAGCTGGCCGCAGACAGGCGCAACATCATCCGGCACACCTGCACTACATCATGCAGCGGGATCAACGACCCCTCGCCGCGCTGCTCGGCCTCGGCCAGCGGCACCTCCAGGCCGTCCTCGGTGTTCAGGTAGCCAAGGTTCAGGCAGCTCACCGCCAACCCCTGCTCGCGGAAGCCTTCGCGCAGTGTCTCGGCGATGCCGCGCAGGCCGAACTTGCTGGCGCCGAAGGCCACTTCAGGCCGACCACTGCCAGGCAGGCCCGAGGTGGAGCCGGTGAGGATGATCCGTGGCCGCTCGCTCCTGAGCAGCACCGGCAGCAGGCGCTTGATCAACAGCAGCGGTGCGGTGAGGTTGGTGGCGACCATGCGTTCGATCTGCCCGTCGTCATCGTCGAGGAAGCTGTAGTCCTCCTCGAAGGCCCGCGCTTCCCAGATGCCGACGTTGTACACCAGCACATCCAGCCCTGCGCTGGCCACCGCCTCGTGGATGGCCAGCGCAGCCTGGCGCGGCTGGCCGAGGTCGGCCTCGATCCAGTGCACAGCGCCCGGCAACGACGCCGGCCGGGTACGCGACACGCCGATCAGCGTATCGCCTGCCTCACCCAGGCCCTCGACCAATGCCTTGCCCAATCCCTTGCTTGCACCCACCACTAGAATTCGCATCGAATCACTCCCTATGGACTGCGCCAGATAGTACCCTGCCCCACCCAGTCATTCAGTCGGAAATGCCAGGCTAGCCGTGGACAGAGCGCAACTCGAACACAACCAGATCCCCCTGTACTTCATCGCCGTGCTACTCGCCGCCGCCGTCGGCCTGCTGGCACCCGGCGTGGCCCAACCGCTGGAGGCGCTGGTGACCCCGGCCATCGCCGTGCTGATGTACGCGATGTTCCTGCAGATCCCCTTCCTCGACCTGCGCGCAGGCCTGGGCAACCGCCGCTTTATCGGCGCGCTGCTGCTGGCCAACTTCGTACTGGTGCCCGTGCTGGTGTGGGCCATTACCCGCGGGCTGGTCGAGCACCCCGCGGTGCTGGTCGGCGCCTTGCTGGTGCTGCTGACGCCGTGCATCGACTACGTGGTGGTGTTCACCCACATCGGCAAGGGCGACGCGCGCCTGACCCTGGCCGCCACGCCGCTGCTGTTGCTGATGCAACTGGCGCTGCTGCCGCTGTACCTGGCGCTGATGCTCGGTGGCGCGGCTGAGGTCGAGATTGCCGTGGCGCCGTTCATCGAAGCCTTCGTGCTGCTGATCATGCTGCCGCTGTTGCTGGCGGTCGCCAGCAGTGCCGGCGCGCGGCGCTCGGCGCGGGTGGCGAAGTGGAACGAGGCCTGGGCCTGGCTGCCGGTGCCGGCCATGGCGCTGGTGCTGGTCGCGGTGATCGGTTCGCAGATCGGCGTGCTGGCCAGCCGCCTGGACGACCTGTTGCCGGTGCTGCCGGTGTATGTCGGCTTCGCGTTGCTGGCGCCGCTGCTTGGGTTGGTCGCGGCGCGGCTGTTGAAGTTGTCCACAGGCGAGACCCGGGCCGTGACCTTCAGCGCCGCCACGCGCAATTCGCTGGTGGTGCTGCCATTGGCGTTGGCGCTGCCGGAGTCGGTCCGCACGCTGGCGGCGGCGGCGGTGATTACCCAGACGTTGGTGGAACTGGTGAGTGAACTGGTCTATGTGCGCGCGGTGCCGGCGCTGGTAAGGCGCTAGGCAAGCCCCGGGGCCGCTGCGCGCCCCTATCGCGACACAAGGCCGCTCCTACAGGTACAGCACGACCCTCATGGGCACTGCTGTACCTGTGGGAGCGGCCTTGTGTCGCGAAAGGGCTGCGGCAATAGCGGCCAATGCACAGTCGTCAGCCCAGTTGCAGCCGCCATTGGCCGTAATGGCTGAAGCAGACACGCGCCAGCGGCGGCACATCGATGCGATGGAATGCCTCGAAAGGCGCCCCCAGCGCATGCAGCATCGCGGCGCGGATGACCAAGGGATGGCTGACAGCGATCCATTCCCCCTCGCCCAGGGCGCTGTCCATCCAACGCCCGACCCGCTGGCACAGGGCGGCAATCGATTCGCCGCCATGGGGCGTGGCCTGCGGGTCGGCCAGCCAGGCCTGGAGCTCGCGCGCGTCCAGTTGCTTGAGCGGCAGGCCTTTCCAGGTGCCCAGGTCACAATCGCGCAGGCCTTCATCGAGGGTCGCGGCCAGGCCCTCGGCGGTCTCGCGGGCGCGCAGCTCTGGTGCGCAAAGGCAACGGGGGGTTGTGGCCAGCTCGATGGGAGGGGACGGTGGATCGCGAAGCGGATCGTCGTCGAGTGCAAAGCGCCCCACCCGTTGCGCCTCGGTGCGGGCGTGACAGATGAGGGTGAGGTGGATGGATTTCATGGCCGAGGCTCTGGTCACAGTCGAAAGTACGATGGTGCCTGAACGATCCTGGGGCTGCCATGCAGCCCTTTCGCGACACAAGGCCGCTCCTACAGACGACCGCGATCCCCTGTAGGAGCGGCCTTGTGCCGCGAAAGGTCATCAAGCCGTGGCGCGCAGTTCGCGGGCGGCGGCGACCATGTTCACCAAGGCTGCCTCGGTTTCCGGCCAGCCGCGGGTCTTCAAGCCGCAGTCCGGGTTCACCCACAGCCGCTCGGCCGGAATCCGCCGGGACGCCTTGCGCAGCAGCTTGACCATCTCCTCCTTGGCCGGCACCCGCGGCGAGTGGATGTCGTACACCCCCGGCCCGATCTCGTTCGGGTAGTCGAACTTCTCGAACGCCTCCAACAGCTCCATGTCCGAACGCGAGGTCTCGATGGTGATCACATCGGCATCCATCGCCGCGATCGACTCGATCACATCGTTGAATTCGCTGTAGCACATGTGGGTGTGGATCTGCGTTTCATCCCGCACCTCCGAGGCGCACAGGCGGAAGGCCTCGGTGGCCCACTCCAGGTAATGCGGCCAGGCACTGCGACGCAGCGGCAAGCCTTCGCGGAAGGCGGCCTCGTCGATCTGCACGATCTTGATGCCGGCGGCTTCCAGGTCCACCACCTCGTCGCGGATCGCCAGCGCCAGCTGGCGCGCCTGCACCTCGCGGGTCACGTCCTCGCGCGGGAACGACCACATCAGCATGGTCACCGGGCCCGTCAGCATGCCCTTCATCACCTTGTGGGTCAGGCCCTGGGCGTATTTGCTCCAGGCCACGGTCATGGCGCGCGGGCGGCTCAGGTCAGCGAAGATCACCGCCGGTTTGACGCAGCGCGAACCGTAGCTCTGCACCCAACCGAAGCGGGTGAAGGCATAGCCGTCCAGTTGCTCGGCGAAGTACTCGACCATGTCGTTGCGCTCGGCCTCGCCGTGCACCAGCACATCCAGGCCAAGGTTTTCCTGGATTTGCACCGCATGGCGGATCTCGCTGTGCATGGCCTCGACGTAGTCCGCTTCGGTCAGTTTGCCCTGCTTGAACGACTGACGCGCCAGGCGGATCGCCGAGGTCTGCGGGAACGAACCGATGGTGGTGGTCGGAAACGCCGGCAGGTTCAGGCCGGCGCGCTGCTTGGCGATGCGCTGCTCGAACGCGGACACGCGCTGGCTGTCGGCGGGCTTGATCGCCGCGACACGGGCCTGCACCGCCGGCTTGTGAATGCGCGGCGAGGTGGCGCGGGCATGCTGCACGGCGCGGCTCTGCGCCAGCGCCTCGACGACATCGGCCGTCTCGGGCTGGTTGAGCGCCTTGGCCAGCAGCGCCACTTCCTGGCACTTCTGCACGGCAAAGGCCAGCCAGCTTTTCAGTTCGTCGTCGAGCTGGTCTTCACGGGCCAGGTCCACCGGGCTGTGCAACAGCGAGCACGAGGGCGCCACCCACAGCCGCTCGCCCAGGCGCTCGTGGGCATGGCGCAGCACCTCCAGGGCCTTGTCCAGGTCGCAACGCCAGACGTTGCGGCCGTTGACCACGCCCAGCGACAGCACCTTGTAGGCCGGCAGGCGGTCGAGGATGGTCGGGTACTGCTCCGGGGCGCGCACCAGGTCGATGTGCAGGCCATCCACCGGCAGGTTGGCGGCCAGGCCCAGGTTGTCTTCCAGGCCGCCGAAATAGGTGGCGACCAGCTTCTTCAGCGGCGCGCGCTGAAGGATGTTGTAGACCCGCTCGTAGGCGTTTTTCCAAGCCTGGGGCAGGTCGAGGGCGAGGATCGGCTCGTCGATCTGCACCCACTCCACACCTTGGCCAGCCAGGCGGTTGAGGATCTGGTCATACAGCGGCAGCAGGCGGTCGAGCAGCTCGAGCTTGTCGAACTCGGCGCCCTTGGTCTTGCCCAGCCACAGGTAGGTCAGCGGGCCGATCAGCACCGGCTTGACCGCGTGGCCCAGGGCCTTGGCTTCCTCGACCTCTTCGAACAGTTGCTCCCAACTCAGGGCGAACTGCTGATCGACGCTGAATTCGGGGACCAGGTAGTGGTAGTTGCTGTCGAACCACTTGGTCATCTCCTGGGCGTGGGCGCCACCGCAGCAGCTGTCACTTACGCCCCGGGCCATGGCGAACAAGGTTTGCAGGGTCGGCCGGGCACCGTCCTTGGCGCGGAAGCGCTCGGGGATCACGCCGAAGGTCAGCGAGTGAGTGAGGACCTGGTCGTACCAGGCGAAGTCGCCCACCGGCAGCAGCTCGATGCCGGCGGCCTTCTGCGCCTGCCAATGGGCGGCGCGCAGGCCACGGCCCACGGCACGCAGGCCGGCTTCATCGAGTTCGCCCTTCCAGAAAGCCTCCTGGGCTTTCTTCAGCTCACGGTCGCGACCGATGCGCGGAAACCCCAGGTTGTGTGCCAGTGCCATGTCGTCGTCCCTCGAACCTTGAATGTGAATGAGGGGATTCTGGGTTGCGAATCAATGTGAGACAAACTCATTAAATTTGAGATCAACTCAAGATTTACTCATGATGATTGGCAAAGATGAAGCCCTTGTAGGAGCGGCCTTGTGTCGCGAAAGGGCCGCAACGCGGCCCCGGCGATTTATGCACCAACACTGAAATCCTGGGGCTGCTTCGCAGCCCTTTCGCGACACAAGGCCGCTCCTACAGGGATCTGGGTCGCCTGACAGAACGTTGAGAATGTCTCAACCAGCACAGTACTCCGCGCAATCAGACATGCCCCACCCCACCCGCTGGTGCACACTGCCACCCTGCCCCAACCCGGTAGCCAGCCCCCATGAGCCTGCTGAAAACCACCCTGGACGCCAACGCCTTCGCCTGCATCCTGGAGTTCGTGCCCAAGCCCAGCGCCGAGCGTTTCGCCACCCTCGACACCCTCATGGCCCGCACCCAACTGTGCGGCTGGCCGCTGACCGTGGCCATCGGCGACCGCGTTGGCAGCGCCCTGGACATGTCGCCGCTGGACGCCTTCGCCAGCCTCGCCCAGCCCGTTCCCGCCCTGCTGCACTTCTCCGGCAAGGACCGCGAACGCCGCGACCTGCTCGCCCAGTTGCAGCGCATGGACGCCGCCGGCCTCGACCAGGTGCTGCTGCTCAGCGGCGACCGCCTGCCCGGCCACATCCCCGGCCAACGCCCGGTGCGCTACCTCGAATCGGTCGCGGCCTTGCAGATTGTCCGCCAGGCCCGCCCGCACTGGCTGCTGGCCGCCGCGCTCAACCCGTTCAAGTACCAGGAGGCCGAAGGCGGCGCGCAGTACTGCAAGGCCGAAAAGAAACTCGCCGCCGGCGCCGACCTGTTCATCCTGCAGCTGGGTTTCGATATCGACAAACACCAGGAAGCCTTCGACTGGATGCAGCGCCAACCCCGGCCCAAGCCGCTGATGGCCTGCATCATGGCCCTGAGCGAAGGTCGCGCCGGGATGCTCGAGCACGTTGCCGGGGTGACCGTCACGCCGTCGATGCGGGCGCTGCTGGCCGCCGAAACGGCGGTGTCCAAGGCCTACGCCAAGGCCCGCGCCAACCACCGCCTGGCCTTGCAGGTGATCGGCCTGAAGTTGATGGGTTATGCCGGCGTGCATTTGTCCGGCATTCACGAGGTGGCGCAGTTCGATGCACTGGAGCAGGCCATCGCGCACTTGCAGCCGCAGTTCACCTCGCTGAAGGCGTGGACACCGGCGTGGCAGGCCGCCTGGCAGGAACCTGGCGTGGCCCCGGTCACGTTCAATCCCCCAGGACACAGCTGGCGCCCTGGACAACGGCAGGTCAGCGCCTCGTACAAGGAAAAGGCCCGCTACCAACTGCTCGGGGCGATGCACCACCAGCTGTTCAGCCGCACCACGGCTTTGAGCAAGGCCTTCGGCTGGGCCGTGACCCGACCGCTATGGGCCAACCCCACGGCGGCGCAGTGGCTGCACCAACTGGAGCGGCGCCTCAAGCGCCCGCTGGTGGGCTGTGACACCTGTGGCAGCTGCCGGCTGCAGGACACCCTCTACATCTGCCCCGAGACCTGCCCCAAGGGCCTGGCGAACGGGCCCTGCGGCGGCACACGCCTGGACCGTTGCGAGTTCGGCGACCGGGAGTGCGTGCACAGTGCCAAGTATCGGCTGGCGGTCAGCGTGGGCAGCACCGCCATGCTGAGCGAGCGATTGATCCCCTGCGTGCAGGTGGAACAGCGCCAGCGCAGTTCGTGGCCGCTATGGTTCGAGGCGGCGACGGCCACTCATGCCAGCCAGGGCCTTGCAAGCGACAGCGCCCTGGCACAGGGCGCCGCCGTGGGCGATCAGTCAGCCGACTTGGATGATCGGGCCCGGGGCAGGGGTTTTCGAGTCCCCTGGCGAGTAGGTCAGTGAAACCAGCTTGACACTATTGCTGAACACTTCGGTGGCGTGCCCACTCGACACCGTGGCATTCCAACGCACGTTGGTGAATTCAGGGGATTTCGGCTTGCACGTCACCGAACCGCCGCTTGCGACCTTTTCACAGACGAAGGTCATTGTCTGCTCGCCCGTGTACGTGGTGGGGGCCCACCAACGGACGTTGGCAATGACATTGCTCGAAGGGTCGATCACATCGTTGAGGAAGATCGAGAACTCCGCCCCGGTAATATCGAACGGGGTTTTGTTGTGCAAGATCGGCGCCGTGGCGAAGAGTTCCTGGCGGTTCTGATTGATCTGCAGCGCAGCGGGTAATTCCAAGGTAATCAGGATTTGATTGCTATTGAAAATATTGAAGGGCTTCGGCGGTTGTTGGTCTCTTTGTACTTTATCCTTGAGCGCAGCTGATGAAGACATTTTTAATTTCCTTATTGCCTATGTCGTATGCATTGAAACTTTACCTGAAAGTTTCACCCTGTCGCGCAGCCCAAGCAGGGTGCGCGCTTAGCAGTTTTGTTTAGCCCCCGCGCCCTGTCAACAAAGGCAAACAGCATAATTGGCTATTACTCCAGGAAACTTTATTGCGACCGCAGCCTTCCTCGCCCAGCCACTTAAGTAGCGTGTCGCCAGGCATTACCACGCCCTCTATAATTATTTGCAACTACCACAAACTTTAAAACTAACGCGAACTTACCAACCACAAAAAATTGTGGTGCGCGTGTTCGGCAACCTCGGGCCTGCGCGCCAGCGCAGCCTCAAAGATGAGGAAAGCGCCCGCACGCCGTTGAAACTTTTTAACAATCCTTAGCAATGTTCATGAAGTTGGCTGGCGAGCAGCGTTGCTAGGGTGCCGCTCCCGTTCGCCGCGCGCCACCTGGAGACACCATGCAGCCGAGCAGCCCCCTGCCAGCCCCCGAGCACATCCACATCCGCCGCCTGTTCGCAACCCCACTGGCCAGCATCCAGTACCCCGACCCTGGCCGGCTCAATGCCGAGCTCAAAGCGCTGATTCTTGAGCGCATGGCGGCCGACCCCAAGGGCACCCGGCACAGCAACCAGGGCGGCTGGCAATCGACCAGCGACTTCGCCCACTGGGGCGGCGCCGCCTGCGATGCCCTGGTGCGTTTCGCCACCGCCTTCGCCAGCCAATTGACCGCCGTCCACAGCGAGCAGCACGGGCTGATCGAGCCCAGTTTCGCCTGGACCCTCAATGCCTGGGCCAACGTCAACCGGCGCGGCGACAGCAACGCGCTGCATGGCCACCCGGGGGCATTCTGGTCTGGCGTGTACTGGGTCGACGCGGGCGGGCGCGAGGATGACCCCGCCGTGGGCGGTGATCTGGAGTTCATCGACCCTCGCGGCATGGTCGCCTCCACCTACAACCCAGCGCTGCGCATGCGCGTGGAAGATTGCCTGGCGGCAGGGTTCAGCAGCACTTGCGCGGCGAGCAGCGGCACATTGGTGATGTTTCCGTCCTGGCTGATGCATGCGGTGCGGCGCTTCGAAGGCCACCGGCCACGCATCTCCATCGCCTTCAACTTTGGTCTGTGAGCAGCCCCCCCACGAACCTGTTGCCAGGTCCGCAGGGTTGAGCCGCCACCGTCAGCGCTGCCTCAGAACGCCCAATCCAGGGTCAGGCCGACCCCGTGGCTCTTGTCGCGACTGCCCAGCAGCCCGTTGTAGTCCAGGTTGACCCGCGCCTCGCGGCTCAGGGCGATGCCCGCCCGGGCACCGACCACCGCGGCGTCCCGGTCCAGCGACAGCGCCTGGACCTTGTAGGTGTCGCCCTGCCCGGCAAAGGCCAGGTGCTGGTCGGCCCCGGTGGAACTCAGGTTGTGCTGCCAGCCCAAGGTGGCGGACAGTTCCACCGCCTGGCCGCTGGACAATTGCAGCTGCTTGCCGGCGCGCATGCCCAGGGTCGAGAGCCAGGCATCGCGGTTATCCTCGCCACCCTTGAGCGCGGCGGCGCCGCCGTGCTCGGTGAAGCTGTCGCTGGCGATGTGCACATAGGCCAGGTTGGCGAACGGCTCCAGCGCCACGCTCGGCAGGTCGAGCTTCCACGCCGCCTCGCCGAACACCTGGGTGCTCTGCGCATCGCGCTTGCTCTTCTGGCGGTCGGCAACCTCGTTGTAGTGCAGCTCGCGCTTGGTCTCGATGCGGTGCCAGCTGTGGCTGACGCCCGCGCTCAAGCGCATCTGCTCCAGCTCCTTGCCGGCATAGGCGCCCAGGTGGTAGCTGTCGACGCTGGCCGAAGAGTGCCGACCATCGCCCATGCTCAACGAGCTGTCGCTGTAGCCGGTGAATACGCCGACGCGGGTGTCCTCGCTCATCTGCCCTTCGATGCCCAACAGCATGCCGCCAATGGAGCTGCTGTAGCGCGCCCGGCCGGAGTCACCCTCGGCCTTGCCCCAGGCGCCCAGGGCCTTGATCCACAGGCCGTTGTCCTGGCCGTCCAGGCGCTGCTGGCGGGTGCGCTCGGTCACGGCATCGCGCACCTGGCGGCTGTCGTTGAGCAGCAGGTTGGCCACCGCCGGGTGGATTTCCCCGGACAACTGGTCGAACGCCTGCTGGGCGCTGGCGACATCAGCCGAGAGCAGCAGGCTCTCGTAGACCGGGTTGCCCGCGCCCAGGCGATCGGCTGCCGCGGCCACCGAACGCTGGTTGGCGGTCAAGCCGACACTGGCGAAGGAGGTGGCGTTACGCTGCACCGCCAGTTGCACCCCGTTGCCGCTGTAGGCCAAGCCACCGCCAAGGAACAACGAGTTGGCCTGCACAGCGGCGAAACTGCCCTGCACCCCGCCCGCGGCACTGAGGATGTCGAACTGCCGCCCCACCAGGCTGGTGGCCTGCTGCGATTGCAGCGAAACCCCAGGGTTCTGTAGGTCTAGGGCCAGGTTGGCACCGCCCACGGCCACCTGGCCATCGCTGACCAGGCGGTCGCTGCCGGCAGCCGCCACCTCCACGGCATAGGTCGAGCCCGGCTGGAAGGTCACGTCGTTAGTCACGCGCAAGGTGCCGATCGAGTTGCCTGGCGCCACCACGCCGCCACGGCTGACCACCAGCGCGCCGATCCGGCCATTGCCGCCGAGCACGCCGCCGTCGTTGACCGTCACCGTCGATTGCAGCGAACCATTGACCGCCAGCCGCCCCTGGTTGACCAGGGTCGGGCCGGAGTAGGTGTTGTTGCCGCTGAGCACCAGGGTGCCGATGCCCTGCTTGGTCAGGCCGCCATGGCCGGAAATGTCGTTGCTCCACAGGTCCCAGCCGCAGCTCAGGCCATTGCACTGGCGCTGCGTCGGCCTGCCGGCGTCCACCAGCGCGCCGATACCGGGCAAATCAGCCACGAACTGGCTCGGGCCGTAGCCACCGGCGATGCGAAATTCCTCGGGAATATCCTGCTCGGTGACCAACATCCCCGGGCCACGAATCCCTTTGTCCAGGTTGATCATGCCCCAGCCGTACAAGCTGTCGATGCCCGGCGCGCCCATGTCGGTGGCGGTGGTGCGCAGCACGCTGGCGATCTGCGCGCCGCTCATGTACGGGAAGCGCTCCATCAGCACCGCCGCCGCGCCCGCGGCATGGGGCGCGGCCATGGAGGTGCCGTTCTTGTTGGCGTAGCCCTGGGTCAGGTCGGCCAGGCTGGTGCCGCCAATCACCGCGCTGTAGATGCGCGTGCCGGGGGCCGAGACGCAGAAGCTTGCGGTATAGCCGCAACGGGACGAGAAAGTGCTGATGACGTAAGGGTTGGCGCTGCTGGTGTCGGGGTTTTGCTGCAACGCCGCCACGGTCATCCAGTTGGGCGTGATCTCAGGGACGAAATAGCCCAGCCCGGCAATCGCATCGGGGTTGTTCAGGTTGTAGTCGTTGCCGGCGGCGAAAATGGTCAGCACCCCGCTGCGGGCCGCGGCGATGGCGCCGTCATAGGCACCGCCGGGCAAGGTGCCCAGCAGCGGCTGGATCTGCGCGAACTGCGCCCGGGCATCGTCCAGGGTGAAATGCGGGAAGTCCGGATTGCGCCCGCCCTTGGCGAAGCGATCGGTGATACCGATGCCCCAGCTGTTGTT
Organism: Pseudomonas sp. VA159-2; assembly: GCF_024126635.1. Lineage (NCBI taxonomy): Bacteria > Pseudomonadati > Pseudomonadota > Gammaproteobacteria > Pseudomonadales > Pseudomonadaceae > Pseudomonas > Pseudomonas sp. VA159-2. Next base: position 179,148 of record NZ_JAMYBV010000009.1, read on the forward strand.
GATGATCCGCGCGCCGCTGTTCACCAGGCTGTCCCAGCCGGCCTTGTACACCGCGCCGTCGTTGCCCAGGACAATGCCGTCCTCGGGGCCGGGGTCGCCGTTGTCGGCGCTGATGATCTGCGCGGCGTAGGCCACGCCGTGCATCTCGACGCCATCACGGTTGCCGGCGGCGATGCCGCCGACGTGGGTGCCATGGGAGCCGAGCTTGCCATCGGAGCCCACCGACGGGCTGCCGTCATAGCGGAACGCATCGCCGGCCTTCACCGGGATGTAGGGGTCGGTGTACTGGCGGATGCCGCTGGTGACCAAGGTGACGATCTTGTCCTTGCCGGCGAACTCGGGGTGCGCGGCGTAGACCGGCTGGTCGAAGATCCCCAGCTTCACGCCCTTGCCGCTGTAGCCGGCGGCATAGGCGCTGTCGGCGTTGATCGCCCCCAGCCCCCAGTCGGCCTTGAACTCGCTGCTGCGCCAGCTGCTGGCATCCCCCAGGCGCCCGCTCTCGACATAGGGCGCCGCCTGGGCCGTGCCCAGCAACGCCGCCGAGCCCAGCAACGCCCACCCCAGTGGGGCCAGCGCCCCGCCCTGCCCACGTGCACCGTCATCCTTTCTGATTTGCTTCACTACAACCTTCCTTAGCTGCATGGATGGAAAACTGCGTTGGTCAAACTCCGTCTTGCCAGGCGCGCGACGCGTCAGAAGCGCCATTGCAGGCTCAGCCCTGCGCCATGTTGTTGTTCACGGCTGGCCAGGCGCCCCTGATAGTCCAGGCTCAGGTCCAGGTCGCGGGCCAAGCCCAGCCGTGCCTGCAGCCCCACCAGCGCGGCATCGCGCAGGGCCGGCGCGGTGTGCACCCGGAACGCCTGGTCGCTGCCGGCAAAGGCCAGGTGCTCGCTGTCCTGGGTGCCGCTCAGGCGGTGTTGCCAGCCTATGCTGGCCGCCAGTTGCAGGTCTTGCTGCGGGCCCAGTTGCCATTGCTGGCGGCCACGCAGGCCCAAGGTGCTGAGCCAGGCATCGCGCTGCTCATCGCCGGCATGCAGCGCCGCGGCGTCGCCCTTTTCATGGAAGCCGTCGCGCTGCAGGTGCTGGTAGGTCAGGTTGGCGAAGGGCTCCAACTGCACCGCCGGTAACGCCAGGCGATAGGCCGCCTCGGCGAACAACTGCTGGCTGCGCGCATCGACCCGCGCGCGCTGGCGGCCCGAGACCTCGGCGTAGGCCAGGTCGCGGCGCACCTCGGCGCGGTGCCAGCTGTAGCTGCCGCCCAGGCTCAGGCGCAGTTGGTCGATGTCGTGGCGCACATAGCCGCCCAGGTGGTAGCTGTCGACCGTGGCCCGCGAGTGGCTGGCGCCCATGCCCAGGGAGCTGTCGCTGTAGCCGGCGGCCAGGCCAGCGCGGGTTTGCGCGTCGAGGTCACGGTCCAGGCCCAGCAGCAGGCCGCCGAGGGAACTGGTGTAGGACTCGGTGCCCTGCACGCCCTCGATGCGCCCCCAGCTGCCCAGGCCCTTGAGCCAGAGCTGCGACGCCCCCGTCTCGCTCGATGTTGTGTTGGCTTGCAAGGCATCCGCTTGCACACGCTCGCCCAAGGCCTCGCGCAGCACCGCGCCCTGGCTGAGCAGCATCGAGTCCAGCGCCGGGTAGATCTCCCCGGCCAACTGCCGCAGGCCGTCCCGGGCCTGGTCCAGCGAGGTCGACAGCAGCAGGCTTTCGTACACCGGGTTGCCCGGCCCCAGCCGCTCCACAGCGCCGCCGCTGGCGCGCTGGTTGGCCGTGGCGCCGACACTGTCGAAGGTCGCGGCGCTGCGGGCCAGGCCCAGTTGCACGCCGTTGGCCGAGTAATCGAGCACGGTGCCGAGGAACAGGTAGCCGGGCTGCACCTGGGCGAAGCGGCCATCGACGCCACCCGCCGCCTGCAGGATGTCGAACTGGCGCCCCACCAGGCTGGCGACCGGGCCTGCGGCCAACAGGTTCGGGCGCGCCTCGGCAACCAGGCTCAGGTTGGCGCCAGCGACACGGGCCTGGCCGCCCACCAGCAGGCGGTCGCTGGCCGTGGGCGAGAGCTCCACCCGGTAGGTCGAGCCCGGCTGCAAGTCCAGGTTGCCGGCGACATTCAGGGTGCCGATGGAATTGCCCGGGGCCACCACGCCGCCGGCGCTGGCGGTCAGGGCCGCCACCCGGCCGCTGCCGCCCAGGGTGCCCGCGGCGTTGACCGTCACCGCCGATTGCAGGCTGCCGTTGACCACCAGCAAGCCACCGTCGACCCGGGTCGGGCCGCGGTAGCTGCTGTCGCCGCTCAGCTCCAGCCAGCCGGCCCCGGCCTTGACCAGGCTGCCCTGGTAGACCCGCTGCGCGGCCGCCGCGTCGCGGGCCATGCCCAACGCATAGTCGCTGCGATCCTGCTGGCTGGCCCCCGCGCCCAGGCCCTGCTCCCAGCCACGCGCCTTGAGGGTCTGCTGCCAGGCCTGGCGCTCGGCGGCGTCCTCGGCCTGGCGCTGCGCCAGGGCCTGGTCGGAGATGCCGTTGCTCCAGCTATCGCCCTGCCCGCGCTCCAGGTTGACGTTGAATTCGCCCAGCAACTGCCCCGGGCCGTGCAATGCCCGGCCCAGGTCCGGAACGCCCCAGCCCACCCGCTCGCTGGGCCCCTGGGTGGGCGCGCCATCGAGCTGGCGCGCGGTGGTCAGCAGCACCTCCAGGGCCTGCTGGTTGTTCAGGTAGGGATAACGCTGCATGACCAGGGCCAAGGCGCCCGTGGCATGAGGCGCGGCCATCGAGGTGCCGTTGTAGGTGGCGTAGCCGCCACCGGGCACGGTACTGGTGATCGCCGCGCCTGGCGTGGCCAGGCACCAGTACTTGGCGATGCCGCACTGGTTGTATTTTTGCTGGTTGTTCTTGTCCAGGCCCGACACCGCCAGCCAATGGCCTTCCAGCTCCGGCTGGAAGTACGGCAGCGCCGAGCGCACGCTGGCATTGGCATAGCCACTGTTGCCGGCGCTGAACACATTGATCACGCCCCGGCGCGCCACATCGCCGGCGGCGTCGAGCCAGGTGTGTTGCTGGTAATGCTGGGCGTAGGCCGCGCGCAGGCCCTCGAGGGTCTGGTAGCTGACATCCTTGGGCTGGCTGCCCCAACTGTTGTTGATCGCCCGCGCGCCGGCATCCACCAGGGCGTCGTAGGCCGCCTTGAAATAGCGCGGATCCGGGTCGATGCCGAACAGGAACTTGTCGTTCTTGTTGGTGTTGCCGACATACACCTGGGCCTCGAAGGCCACGCCATGCATGCCCACGCCATCGCGCGCCGCGCCCATGGTGCCGGTGACATGGGTGCCATGGCTGTCGTTGGCGCCATTGAGCACCCCAGACACCGTGAACGGCGTGCCGTCCAGGTGCTGGCCGGTGGCGGTGACAGGGTGAAAGCGCCCGGGGCTGGCCTCGGGATGGGCGGCATCGAACCCAGAGTCCAGGGCGCCGATGCGAACCCCGGCGCCCGTGATGCCGGCGGCATAGGCCTGGCTGGCCTGCATGCGCTCCAGGCCCCAGTCCTGCTGGTATTCGGCCGAGCGCCAGCTGGCAGGGTCGCCGGCACGGCCGGTTTCTTGATAGGCCGCCACAGCCGCCAGCGGCAATGCGGGGATGGACGCCAGGCACAGGGTGGCCGTCAGCGTCTTGAGCCGATTACATCTCACATCCATGTCGATGACTTCTCTTGTTTTTGTTGTGGGGCCGAGCGTTCCTGTTCGACCTGTTGTCACGGCCTTGCCCGGCCACACATTGGCGGGCCATCGAGCAAGGGACGGTCGCCCGCCACCGCGCAGGGTACTTCGGCGTCAGGCGAAAGGGATAGACATATTTTTTCGCAATTCAGCGGCAAAAAAATCGCTTCGGGATGAAGTCGCGCCCGCCGGTATGCGCAGCCCCCAGAAGATAAATCGGCCAGACAACGAAATAGCCAGATGCCACCATTTGCCGGCCTACCGTTCGTCATGGAAAATCGCCATTTGCCTCGTAAGGATGCGTGCAAAGATGTTGGCCAAAGGCTTGCCCTGCGTGATGAAGGTCGGCATCTCCAAGCCGCTGACCCGCCAGCAGGGCGACACCCTCAATGCCCAGCGCACCAAGGTCGCCAACCTGGCCGCCTCGGCGTTCGCCGCCGCCACCAGTGCCGTGGCCACCTCCTACGTGGGGGTGCCGGTGGGCGCGGGGGTGCGGGCCTATGCCAATGAAATCCTGCCCACCTACCATGCCGGCGACGTGCTGGTCAGTATCGAGGCGCAGGTCAACGGCGGCATTGGCCCGCAGCACTCCACCTCGACCCTGATCATCAAGTCCTGAGGACACTGCCTGTGACCGAATTGATTTATGCGCTGCTGGCCTTGGTGCTGTATGCCCTGCTGGATCGCTTGCTCAAGCCCTACCCACTGCGCAAGTGGCTCGGCGTGGGGCTGATGCTGGCCGGTGTGGTCGGTTGCCTGGTGCTCAGCCAAACCCGGTTGTTCGTGCTGGACCTGGGCCTGCTGTCGGTCTTTGCCACGGCGCTGGGCGTGGGCTTGTTCGTGAGGCGCCGGCGATTCCATTCGCAGGGGTAAAACCAGGGTTTAGCCAAGGTATACTGCCGCCCCCGCCGCGCCCAGAGTGGCGCGTTGTCTTCACGTGCAGGATGCCCCATGCCCCTTCAACACGCCGTTGCCACCCCCGATACCACCCTCACCGCCACCCCACCCGCGCTCAGCCAAGCCCTTGACCAGGTGCAGCAGGCCGAAGCCCGCCTGCACCAGCGCAGACGCCAGGTCACCCTGGCCTTCATGGGCATCCAGACGGCCTACTGCGGCTACCTGATGCTCAAGTGGATGTGGCAGGGCCATTACATCGGCGGGCCGATCTATGCGGTGTTGCTCTGGTGCCTGCTGTGGCTGCTGTATTACCCGGTGGCGGTGCTGTGGTACCCCCGCCAACGCGCGCTGGACAAGGCCTGGCGCACCCTCGATGCGACGCGCATGGAGCAAGGCAAGGCGTTTCTGGCCAGCCAGGCCCTGGGGCCGTATCGCTGGGTCTGCCGCGGCGGGCGCATGCTGGCGGTGTTCCCCGACAGCCGCGTGCTGTATGTGCTGGCCCCCGAAACCGGCGAGCGCCACGCCCTGATGGATGCACCGCAGGTGGTCAAGCAGGTGCGCGTGGACGAGCAGGCCGTCACCAGCAGCACCACCAAGACCACCACCAAGCACGGCTGGCGCAACGTCTACGCGTTCAGCAACCATTTCGGCATGATCGGCGGCGGCAAGTCCCGCTCCACCTCGACCACCACCCACAACACCGTGCGCAGCTTTACCCTGCACGTTCAGTTGCAAAGCGCCGGCCAGCATCCGTACTGGCTGCAACTGCCCTTCGCCGCCGACTGGCAGGAAGCCCGCAACTGGCAATTGCTGATCGAGCAGGCGAGCACCCGCTGACAGCGTTGCATCGCCCCCTGTAGGAGCGGCCTTGTGTCGCGAAAGGGCCGCAAAGCGGCCCCGGGGATCCGAAGTTGTGAACCCGCTTTGTGACCCGCAATCCCCCAAGCCCACAGCCCAGAAAATCACCTGACCACAATCGCACTGCGCCACAACCGCTGATTCATCTGCGCCTGAAAAGACGGTATAAAGCGCCAGCGCCCCCGACGTTCGCAAAAGGAACTCCCCGTCATGCTTCGGCCCTTGCTGCCAGCCCTGCTCCTGGCCCTTGCCGGCTGCGCCACCAAGCCGCCCGCCAACCCCGAAAACCTCTGCGAGATCTTCCGCGAGAAGCCAAAGTGGCACGAGGCGGCGCTGAAGATGCAGGCGCGCTGGGGCGCCCCGGTGCAGGTGCCGATGGCGATGATGTACCAGGAGTCGTCGTTCAAGCACGATGCCCTGCCGCCGCGCTACTACTTCCTCGGTTTCATCCCCTGGGGCCGGGTGAGCACCGCCTACGGCTATGCCCAAGCCAAGGACGAGACCTGGGCCGACTACAAGCGCGAAGCCGGCGGCTGGGGCGCCGCCCGCGACGACTTCGCCGACGCCCTCAACTTCATGGGCTGGTACATGCAGAAGAGCCAGCAGGTGAATGGCACGTCCAAGTGGGACGCCTATGGCCAGTACCTGAATTACCACGAAGGCTGGGGCGGCTACCGCAACCGTAGCTACGACGCCAAGCCGTGGCTGAAGAACGTTTCGCAGAAGGTGCAGGCCCGGGCTTCGGTGTTCGGTGCGCAGTACCGCAGTTGCGAGCAGGAGCTCGCGCGGGGTGGGTGGTTCTGGTAGGGCCGCCTGGCGATAGGTTGTCGACCCAAAAGCCGGCTGCCAGTCCGTTATCGCTCTGCGGGTAAACCCGCTCCAACAGGATTGCGCAAACGCTGAATCGAACGCTGTACGTGTAGGAGCGGGTTTACCCGCGAAGGGCTGCAAAGCAGCCCCCAATAAGTGCGATGAAGCGCTAACTGAATGGCAGTTTTATCGCTGCCCGCATTGATCGCCCTTTCAGGGCATCCACCTGCGGGCTTGGGTGGGCTCACTGCAAATGCACTTTCAGCGCCTCGCCTGCCTGCAGCATTGCAGCGCGCACCGCCGGCACCTGGCTGACCACGTTCAGCAAGCCGTAGTCATGGATCATGCCGTTGTAGCGCACCGCCGTGACTGGCACGCCGGCTTGGTCCAGCTTGCGCGCGTAGGCTTCGCCTTCATCACGCAGCACATCGGCACTCGCGGTCTGCACCAGCGCTGGCGGCAAGCCTTGCAACTGCTCGGTGGTCGCGCGCAGCGGCGAGGCGTAGATCTCGGCACGTTGCTTGGGGTCGGTGGTGTAGTTGTCCCAGAACCACTTCATCATGTTGCGGGTGAGGAAGTGCCCCTCGGCGTACTGGTTGTAAGACGCTGTCTCGAAGTTGGCGTCGGTCACCGGCCACAGCAGCACCTGGTACTTGATGGCCGGGGTGCCTTTGTCCTTGGCCATCAAGCTGACCACCGCCGCCATGTTGCCGCCGACACTGTTGCCCGCTACCGCCAGGCGCTTGCCGTCGACATCGATGTCCTTGCCGTGCTCGGCCACCCATCGGGTGGCCGCGTAGGCCTGGTTGATCGCCGTCGGGTAGTGCGCCTCTGGGGACGGGGTGTAGTTGACGAACACCGCCACCGCCCCAGACCCGACGACCAGGTCGCGCACCAGGCGCTCATGGGTCGGGAAGTCGCCGAGCACCCAGCCGCCGCCGTGGAAGTACATGAACACCGGCAAGGTCCCCTTCACCCCCGCCGGGCGCACGATGGTCAAGCGGATGGCCTGGCCATCGACGCTGATGGTCTTGTCGCTGACATCCGCCTTGGGCAGTGTCAGTTTCACCCCGGCCTGGGCGCCGCTCAGCACCGCACGGGCGTCCTTCGGCGAAAGCTGCTCGATGGGTGTGCCCCCGCCCGCGTTCAAGGCATCGAGGAATGCCTGGGTGTTGTGCTCGACGCCAGCGCCGGCGAATGCGTTACCGATCGACAAGGCAAGCAGCGAGCCCGCGAGTGTTTTGGTCAAAACGTTCAATTCATTTCCCCTGTTTCTGTTGAGGCGGTAGTCAGATGGTCACGTGCAGACAACTTGTTGCTGCCAAGCCTTTGGTGTCATGCCTTCAGCCTTCACGAAGGTGCGGCAGAAGTGCGATTGATCGCAGAAGCCGCATTCCAGGGCGATCTCTGCGAGCAACATCGTGGACGTCTTCAATAGCTCCCTGCTCTTCATCACCCGTTGTTCACGCAACCATTGTTGCGGCGACATCCGGGTACTTTCCTTGAACATGCGTGAGAAGTGACTGCGCGACAATGCACACGCCTTGGCGATTTCAGTCACCGATAGGCAGGTATCCAGCCTCTCCAGCATCAGCTGTGTGGCCGTTCTCAACTGCCAGGATTTGAGCTGCCCTGTCGAAGCCAGTGTCAGCGTCGCCAGCACGGTAGAGTTGTCCTTGTTCATACACACCCATCAATCCAGGTAGCAGGATGCGAGTGCCTGACCCGAGCAGCGCTGGCCGCTGGAAACCCCAGAGGTTCCAGGCCAGGCTCGTTGATTCGGATCAGCCCACTGCGCACCCTTCGCACGTCAGTGAACAGCCCCCAGGGCAGGGGCTGGCGATGGCTCAGACAGCAGCGACAGGCGCCAAGGTGGGGCCATGCTGAACGCGCTCAGGCGCCTTGTGCACCATGGTGTAGGCGTAGTCGACGCCCATGCCATAGGCGCCGGAATGTTCCTTGACCAGCTCCATCACGGCGTCGTAGGTGTCGCGGTTCTTCCAGTCCCGCTGCCATTCCAGCAGCACCTGCTGCCAGGTCACCGGCACCACGCCGGCCTGGATCATGCGCTGCATGGCGTAATCGTGGGCTTCCTTGGTGGTGCCACCGGAGGCGTCGGCGACCATGTAGATTTCATAGCCGGCGTCGTTCATGGCCGACAGGGCGAAGGTGGCGTTGCAGACCTCGGTCCACAAGCCGGAGACGATGATCTTGTTGCGGCCATTGCGCTTGAGGGCGTCGCGCACCTTCTGGTCATCCCAGGAGTTCATCGAGGTGCGTTCCAGCAGCGGCGCGTCGGGGAACACCGCGAGCAGCTCGGGGTAGGTGTGGCCCGAGAAGCTTTGTGTCTCGACCGTGGTGAAGGTGGTGGGGATATTGAAAATCTTCGCGGCCTTGGCCAGGCCAACGGTGTTGTTCTTCAGTGTTTGCCGGTCGATGCTTTGCACGCCAAAGGCCATCTGCGGCTGCTGGTCGATGAAGATCAGTTGGCTGTTGAACGGGGTCAGGACTTCAGTCTTAGGATTGCTCATTGTTGTTTCCTTTCAATTGGATGAAGTTCGATCGCACCCGTTGCAGGCATTACCGTCGCCACGGAGTGCTCGCCTCAGCGTCGTTGCTTGAGGACGAGCAAAAGATAACGAAACAAAGCGCCTGCCGGTGGCGCACTTTTGCGCCCCTACCGGCTCATTTTTGCGCCATTGAATACACAGCCGCGCTGCTAGCATTCGCCCTTCCATTCGGACTAAGCCGGTCCGTCATGTGCAGGAGAATGCAATGGCAGCTTCACAACCGTTCAACAAGCAGACCGCCTACTGGGGCGTTGCCTGGGAGGAGGCGTATGGCTATCCGCAGGCACGGCGGGTAGGCAACGAGATCTACGTATCAGGCCAGTTCAACCATGACGAGGCCGGCAACCTGGTAGCCCCGGCGCCACTGAACGCCGACGGCAAGCCCAGTGATTTCTCGTCGATGGGCGAGCAGATGCAGGTCGCCTACGACAACATCTCAAAGCTGCTCGCCTTGTATGGCGCCACGCTGCAAGACGTTGTCGAGGAAACGCTCTATGTACTGGACATGGACGCTGCCTTCGCCGTGGTCGGCAAAGTGCGCAAGACGGCCTATGGCACTGAGCGGCCTCAGTGCGCGAGCAATATCATTGGGGTATCGAGGCTTGCCCAGCGCCCGCAATTGATCGAGATCGCCTGCAAGGCCGTGATTGGCGCCCGGGACATCTAAGCTGAACTCCCGGTTGCGATCAGCTGGCCGGGAGTACCGACAGCCCCTCGACCAAGGGCTTTTGACTGGCCACGGCAGCGGCGCAGAAGGTCATGAATGCTTTGACGCGCCACGACTTGCGAATGTCCTGGTGCGTCAACAGCCACAACTCGTCCTGAAGCTCTGGCACCACCGGGCCTGCGCGTACCAACCCCGGGGTGATGTCGCCCAGCATGCAGGGCAAAAATCCAAACCCCAGGCCCGCCGCGATGGCGACGCTTGCGGCTGCAACCGAGTCGGTGCGGTAGGCAATGCGCTCAGCGGCAACCCTGCTTTCGACATAGCGTGTCGCCCTCAACCCGCTGAGCGCTGCCGAGTAGGACACCCATGCCTGCCCCTCTGCGAACAGGGGCTCGTCAGTCACCTGCTTGGCGCTGCAGTAAGGTGCCCAGGCAATATTCGCCAGCTTACGGCCCACCAGGCTCTCCGCAGGTTTTCTCGTCGCCCGAATGGCGATATCCGACTCGTCCCGGGCGAGGCTGAGGGTTTCATTGCCCACCAGCACCTCGAGGCTGATCCCCTCGTTCAGGGCTTTGAAGTCCGCGATGATGGGGGTGAAGAAGTACAGCAGCAGCGAGTCGCTGGTGGTAATGCGCAGTTTTCCCAGGGGGCCTTGGCCTGAACGTGAAACACGCCGCGTGACGCTGACGATATCCAGCTCCACGCGCTCGGCGAGTGCTCGCAATTCGGCGCCCTCGGCGGTGAGCAGGTAGCCTGACTTGCGGTGGTCGAACAGCGCGATGCCGAGCGTTCGCTCGACCTGGGCCACCCGGCGCGAAACGGTGGAGACATTGATGCCAAGCTTCTTGGCCGTCGCCGCGCGATTGCCGCAATCACTGAGCGTCTTGATGATGCGCAAGTCGTCCCACGAGAGCTGATTGACAGCCTCGGCGACGTCCCACCTCGGCCCATCAGCGGCAGTTGGCGCTTTTCCAGTTGGCGATTTCACACAGTTCGTTCCGGATGCGAAGGCGCTGATGATACGAGATGGGGGTGGGTGAAGCAGCCATATTGTTTATGGCGATTGGTTGAAACCGGGCGGTGCAAGTAGCGCCCGACCGGGGTACGCCACGCAACAGGGCCGCAATGCGGCCCCGATGATGCGCGGCATCAGTCTTCGGAGACACCCTCGTTTTTCATCGCCTCCAGCTTGCCGAACTGCTCGCTGGCCAACCGGCTGATGATCCGGATTGCCTGGTGAATCCCCGCCGTGTTGCGGAAGCTCAGCTGCGGGTTGTGCTCGCACTCCAGCACTTCGTCATGCTGGACCAGCGCCTCGCCGAGCAGTTCGAGGGTCCAGACGTAGCTCTGGAGGGTAGATAGGCGTTCATGGTCAGGCATGGGGCACCTCCCGGTTGGCGCGTTCGGCGAGGGACTGGCTGTCGATTGGGTAGAAGGCGGGGGACGGGGTGGCCGCGGGGGTTGGGCGGCGGAGAGCGGATGCGAGGATCCTGTACAGACGTGTGATGGTCATGCATGAGACTCCAAGTTAGGTTGGAACCACCACGCATTGTCGCCAAACAATGGGTGGCAGCTGTACGCAGGTTGGCGAACCGGGAACTTGGAACCCGGCAGACCCGAAGGTCTCCCGCGCACAGCCGCCATGGCACGAGGCTGCGGACGCAAAAAAAGCGCCTGCAATCGTGTGGGGCGCTGCTGCGCCAAGTTTATCCGGGTCGCCAAACCCGGTCGCGGAATTTGCCGCGACTGGTAGGGAATTTATTCCTTGGGGGCTTCTAGTGCAAGGTTCTTGGGGCTAGGAAATGGCAATGGGAAACGTAGGAAATGGCTTGCACGGAGGGGGCTGGGTGGCAACAGTACGTGGGTTGGCCGACCGGGACGAAAGGAACCGGCACACCTGAGGTGTCCCACGTACTGCTGCCATGGTGAAAACGTGCTCTTTATAGATAGCGCTCTGGGTGGTGAGGGTGGCAGCTGTACGCCGATTGGCGAACCGAGGAAAAGATAACCCGGCAGACCAGATGGTCTTCTGCGTACAGCAGCCATGTCACAGCAGACGCGTGCAGGTTAGCTACATCTGGTCATTGGTGAGGCATGCTGAGATAGCCAGAAACAAAACGCCCGCATTGGTACGGAGACAGGAACGGAACCTACCCACCTAAACCCTCTAATTTCAGTAGACACCTCTGTTTATGGCAATCAAAGGGTACTCATTTAGGTACTCAGCCGCTTCTCCCCCTGCGCTCCACTGATACAGACGGGGGCTTGCTTAACTGCGAGCGATAGGCGTAAGGTGTAACCTTACACTTTACAATTTGCGGACCCAGACCATGGAAAAGAAAAATACCTCCCCGCACCCGGGTCACTGGGTCCGAGATAATATCCTCAAACCTCGAAAGCTGACGGTGACCGAAGCGGCCAAACTCATCGGCATAAGCCGTCCCGGAGTGTCAAACTTCCTCAACGCGAAGGTGTCAGCGACACCTGATATGGCCGCCCGGTTGGAGCGAGTTTTTGGTGTACCAGCCACAGATATACTTAACCTACAGAATTCTTTTGATTCACACGCCGCGAAGGCAGGTGCTGCAACTGCGAGCGCGCGCGCCTATGTAGCGCCGTTTCTCAGTATTACGGGCAATGACATAAGCGATTGGTTTTCAAAAACAATCGCGGCCCGTACGCAGCTTTCGGTTCTGCTTCGCACGCTTGTCAATTCGACTGGCGATAATTTGGAGAAGGTTGACTTTCCCGGTAATGATGATGCGGAACGCCCAGGTTGGGATGGGTTCATCAAAGCCTCTTCAGGTACGCCTTGGATTCCTGAAGGAGTGTCAGGATGGGAGTTCGGGGTCAATGTTGACATCAAAGGAAAAGCTGACGGCGATTTCTCGAAAAGCGTAAAGGCGATTGAGAAGGCGGATCGAGAAAATACGACATTTGTATTTGTCACACCGCGGCGATGGCCAGGAAAGACAGCATGGATTACCGCCATGCAGGCAAAGAGGCTTTGGAAGGACGTCCGAGCCTACGACGTCAGCGATCTAGAGCAATGGATGGAAACATCCATTGCGGCACAAACATGGTTTGCCAATCAAACTGAACGCCCCTCGAAAGGCGTTCGAACTCTCGAGAAGTGTTGGACCGATTGGGCCAATGTCGCAAATCCCCCCCTTCACCCGTCACTCTTCAGCACCCCGATTGATGTCTGGCGCAGCCGCATAAAATCATTTCTTTCGAAGTGCGACTCAGAGCCACTCATTATAACGGCCGACTCGGTTGAGGAGGCAATTGCATTCTTGAGCCAGATGTTCAACGAGCTGGAGTTCCACACTCACAAAGACCGAGTACTTGTGTTTGACGACTGTGGAGTTCTACCAAATCTTGCGCAAAGCACGACTAATTTCATTGCCGTTGCCCATACTCGAAACGTCGAGCGTGAATTCGGGCCTTATAGTGGAAGCCTGCGTACTATCGTGGTGTACCCGCGCAACGCTGCGAATGCTAACCCAAATATTATCCTAGAGCCATTAGGTTATGAGGCCTTCAACAAAGCTCTTGAGGCGATGAACAAAGGGCGCGACGACATCAATAGATTAACCAACGCTTCTGGCCGCTCGTTGACTGTGCTGCGACGGGCACTTTCTACAATCCCAGCGATAAGAAATCCTACTTGGGCAGCCAATCATCAGACCGCCTCTAACCTCGTCCCGCTCGTACTTTTAGGAACTTGGGATACGCGCAATGATGCAGACCAAACGGCTCTATCACTGCTAGCGAATGACCTCTCCTTTGACGCACTGGAAAGACGTGTGCAGGAACTACTTTCGCTTAACGATTCACCCATGTGGTCCTTAGGAAACTATCGCGGCGTCATTTCCAAAATTGACTCTCTTTTTGCGATTGCCGGAGCGGTAACCCTTGGTGACCTCAATCACTTTTTCGAAATCGCGAAAATCGTTTTAGGTGAAGACGACCCTGCCCTTGACCTCCCAGAGAAAGATCGCTGGGCAGCGGCAATTCATGGAAAGAAACGAGAGTTCTCCTCAGCTCTGCGCGAAGGCATTTCTGAAACCTTAGTTTTGCTAGCTGTGAATGGAAAGCACCTATTTGGGCAACGTCTCGGTTTTGATGGGGAAACAGCGGCCGCCAGACTGGTATCGGAACTTCTTGAGCCGCTTGAAACCCGTAAATTAGAAGCGAATGATCGCGATCTCCCACTATATGCAGAAGCTGCCCCGAAGGAGTTCTTGAGCATTATAGAGCGCGACCTCAGATCAGATATGCCCTGCACAATGGACTTGCTACACCCTGTCGCACCAGGTCCCTTTGCATCACCTAAACGCACAGGTCTTCTCTGGGCGCTTGAGGGGCTGGCTTGGAATCCCACAACCTTTCCTAGAGTAGTCAAAATTTTAGGGCGGCTCGCCGAGGTTAAAATTCATGACAATTGGGGGAATAAGCCAATCAGCTCGCTGGGGTCGATATTTAGAGCATGGATGCCGCAGACAGTAGCTGATCACGCCTTACGGTTGAAGGCAATGCATATGCTGATGGAGAAACACCCTTCAGTAGGCTGGGAAATTTGCCTCCAGCAGTTCGGTGATTTCGGTAGTCGGGTTGGAGACTACACCCACAAACCCAAATGGAGGCCAGATGGATATGGCTTCGGTGAGCCATTCAGCACCTGGGAGCCTATCAATAATTTTGTCCGCGAAATGGTCAATATAGCGCTGAGCAGGCCGTTCTACACAGTTGACATGATCTGTGACCTCATCGCGAGACTCCACGCGCTATCGGTCGAGGACCAAGAGAAGGTCTGGAAACTAATTGGCGAATGGCGAGTAGCTGGAGCTACAGATGCCGATATCGCCCGCGTACGTGAAAAAATCCGCGTGACGGTGCTGTCAAGACGCAAGCGGAAGACCGCTCACGACGAAGCTGCTCAGGCAATGCTTACGAAAATCGCGAAGGATGTTTACGCCTCGATGGAGCCAACTGACGTCGTCAATAAGCACGAATGGCTGTTCAGGCAGGGCTGGGTAGAGGAGTCAGCAGATGAACTCTCAAGTGAGGAGCTTGATTTTGAGGCTCGCGAACGTCGCATCGAAAAACTTCGCCATGAAGCCTTGAGCAAGATTGTTTCCACCAATGGTTTAGATGGAGTTTTTGATCTTGCTGCTAAGGGAAACTCTCATCGGCAAATCGGCTGGCACCTAGCGCGCGGAATCTTGCAGGCTGAGCAGATTGGAGAACTAGTACTGCAGTCCATAGGCAAGGGGGATGAAAACCCTAGCTATTACTCCATCGCAAGTGGCGTTTTGAGGGGCCTTGATCAAGAACAGCACACCAATCTTTTCATGAATTTACTAAATGAGATTTCTGAAAATGATGCCCTTCACATATTACTTCTTTCACGTTATTGCAGAGCAACTTGGTCTCTCTTAGATCAACTCTCAGCTGATGCTCAGGGTCGCTACTGGCGCGATGTAACTCCGGAGTATGTGTTTGATGCGCCAGATCAGAACAACGAAGGCATCGTGAATCTTCTCAGTGCGGGAAGACCTCGCGCGGCCTTCTCCTCAGTTCACTTCAAGCTTGATGAAGTACGTCCGGAGCTACTCGTCCAGATGCTTTCCGGAATCTCAAAAGAAAGCAACGACAAAGGCGGTGAGTACCAGCTTCAAAGCTATGAGATCCAACAAGCCTTTAAACTCTTAGATCGAAATCCCGATGTGCCGATTGAGGAAAAAGCCGGTCTTGAGTTTATGTTTATTGATGTATTGGCTTCCTCGCTCCGAGGTGGTGATGGACATCAAATTCCTAATCTAGAACGCTATGTCGAGGACCATCCTGAAATATTCGTCCAGGCTATAACCTGGATGTACAAGCGCAATACTCCTGGGAGTGATCCTTCAGAGTCAAGCTCCGAAGAAGGAAGGCAGCGCTTGGCTAAACAAGGATATCGCTTGCTGACAGCCTTGGAGCGGATACCTGGCGAGGATGAAGCCACAGAGAAACTCGCCCGTGAAAAGCTATCTGAATGGATAGCGACAGTCCGCCAAAGCTGCTTCGAACTCGACCGAAGTGAAATAGCCGATATTTGCCTTGGTAAGCTTCTATCCCATGCCCCAGTGGGGAAGGATGGGGTGTGGCCAAATGAAGTTGTTCGCGATGTCATGGAGGAGCTGGGTTCCGAAGAGATTTCGCAAGGAGCTCATACCGGGCTCTACAACTCCCGAGGCGCGCATTGGCGTGGCGAAGGAGGAGCCCAAGAGAGAGAGCTAGCTGCGAAGTATCATAAATGGGCCGAGGCTCTAAACTTCTCCCATCCGTTCGTGTCTTCATCACTTTTAACATCAATGGTGGAGACTTACGAACATGAGGCGGAGAGGCAGGATACGGAGGCAGGCATTCGGCGACGCCTCAGACATTAAGCTCGCCTAATCCGCCCATATCCATTGCCAGCTGTTCGCGGCGGCCGACTACCAGCCAACTGACCCCTTGAAGGTTTAGAAAGTCGGCGCCGCTTTAGCAAGTTTCTGACGCGTCATCAAAGATAAAGCTTTACGGCCCAAGGTAGCGAGAGTCACCGATCATAAAGCTGATGCCGTAGATTTTTTTAGACAAGCTCCCACCCTTCCGATCTGAATAGCTTGCCGTAAGTTTTTAAGAAGATCAGCTTCGCTGACCTTTCCATTCTTCACGCTTGTGAGCTCTGCCTTTTTGAGCCAAAGGTGACCCTCCTTACTCTTGTTGGGGATGACAGTGATGACGATATCCACTGCGGAATGGAAAACGGGACGGATTTATTTTCTCGCTCTGCAATACATAGGCAAGTGAATCGCACTGGTTGATCAGATGCACATTGGCGAGGAAGCACCACAGGGAAAAACTCGGCAAATGTTCTCCGAGGAACCCTCTTCCCAATTTTCCTTACCATAGCGGCAAGCAAAGGAGCCGCCGTGGTCACCACCCCCTCCCCCATTTTCAAGATGAAACCAGCCGACCTCGTGGAGCACCCCACGGGCGGCATCGTCTTTGGCGTGATCCCCCCGATTTCAGCCATGAGCCTCAACCTCGCCGAGGGCAGGGTTTACGTCAAAGTCGGCCAGCACCACCAGGGCAAAGGCGGTCGAGCAAGTGGTCATGGGCTCCTGCACATCTGGCATGGCAAGAAAGCGTTTTTACGCAAAAGGGGGATCAAAAGCCCGGATCAGCTGGCGGCTTTCATCGCCTCACTCTTTGCAAGGGGCACCGAGATCTACCACGACGCCAATCATCCTCTAGCGGCTAAAAAACGCATCACACTGCTGCGAACGATAGACGGGACGCTGACGCTGGAACCACGCGAGGGAGATCGCGTACTCGGATTCCATTACTCGGTAGTGACCTGGACGCCCCAGCCCACCCCACGAGGAACCAAAGTCGGTGAAATCATGATCGATTGGGCAAAAGAAAAGGCGACCCTTCTGGGGTCGCCTTCGGATGTGAATGAGGCTGTAGTCGCAGCGATTCTTTAGTTTCCGGATCTACGATCCTTAAGGTCAGAACCCAGTCAAATCAACGGCCATATGGTGGGGCCTATCGACTGTCCCTACGTCAGTGAGCGCCAGCTTCACTGCTGCCGGATTCGGGGGGCCAATTACTGGCAAGCCATGCCCAAACATGCGCGGTTGCAGTCCTCGGTGCTCATTCTCGAAGATTTGCCTGGATAGGTCAAACCACCGGGACTCGGTAATTTGTTTCAGCGGGCGACTCGATTGCCCTGGGTCCATCACTTTCTTCGGGGCACAAAAAAGGCCTGCATCGCTGCAAGCCTTCTTGATTTCTGGTGCCGGAGACAGACGGACGGTTGTTGGCCGTGAGGGCCCATTGCTCGCGGCGCTGGAATTAGGTGGATTTCTTGGCGTACCCCATAGGGTATCTATAAAAAATTCAGCTAGTTATGGCTTTCAGTGGAATCGAATTGGGAATTTTTCACTTACTTTGATTGGGTTTGAAAAACTGGAAATAGATGATGTGCATATGAAACACTGAAAAGCCTTATCGAAATCTGCCACAGCCAAGAGACTTACCCACAGATACTCAAAAAACAGAAGCGCCTGCCAGTTTACTTGCAAACTAAAACTTACAAGACCCCGTCCCCCTGAAACTTTTCGCAGATGACACCAATGTAAATCTTAACATCACCCTGCGACAAAAGCAGGTTGTTAGGCGACTTCTATGACATCAGCAGACTGGTAAAAATAATTCTGAAGAAAGCAGATCAAGCATCTAATACTCCAGCGTACCTGAAGTTATGAAGTACAATATTCCAGGCTGAAACTGAACTACAAGCCCACACCAAAAGCCAACGACTTCACTGATGATTTCTAGGTATATTCCGATAGCGACTCTTACTACCCCCAATTAGACATTGGGGGCAATAAATTTTTCATTCCTTTCAAGGGATAGTGCGTCTGAGCCCAACTCCAAAATCAGTTATTATCTTTGAGATCTGGTGTAGAGAAGAGTCCTTTAGCTCGCAAATTTTCTCTTTAGCCTTATGAGGCGTATTTGAGTCCAGATACTTTTTAAATTTAGGCAAAATATCTTTCAATGCGTTACATATAATCGTATCATCGGTCAATCCATAGAACTCTTTCCAAAAATCATCCTGATGAGTTTCGTCTAATGATCTAGCAGAAGCTACAGTAAGGCCATTCTTGTGATCTGGATAAGGCTTATATTTTTCAATATTTTCCGATGCATACATTACCCCCAGATCCACAGCCGGAAAAATTTCCTGAAGCACTTTTGTTGGGACGATATTTTCAATCTCGTGACAATCAAGAATCTCTAGATAATAATTCTCATTTAACCCAAGCTTTAAATCTTTAAAATGCTTAGCCGTTTCACCAAGCCGTCCCTTTGGGTGCTTTTTATCACTGTCAAGGACGCACATAAACGGTCGTTTCTCAGATCTGTATCGCTCAAATTTTTTTATAGTATCTGACCCTCCACCACCCTGGGGGTCAACGGATACCTTAAATGCCTTGTTTAGAAGTTTTCGAGACGTAAGAAATGAATCAGTGACCAGACTGAAAACTCTTGCATCTAGCTCGTTTTCAGCTAGCAAGATAGGCTCAAGCAAGAATTTTTCATCATTTAATAGCTCATGCCCGATTATCAAACTACCTCTTTCAAAGCAAATCTTGTGCTTCTCATTAAAATCCACGACAGCTTTAAATGAAAACTCACTCTCAATAAGATTCCTGGATTCAATCGAGAACTTTTTCAATGCTAGCAGTGAACGCTCGGCATATTTACTGAAGCAATTTAACGTTAGTAACTCTTCTACAGTTTGTACTGGCATCCACACAACGTGGGTACCCCGACCAAAACACCAAAGAAGTCGTTCCAGAGCGCTTTCTTGAGTGTTTGTAAGCTCAGTAACCTTCGGGAGGTTTGTTAATGTTATTATCATGATTATGCCGACAAGAACCCAGTAGGCCAGTTAGTAAGATAACCTTCCGGATCAAACCCAGATTGCGCAACCTCAGTACAATCTGAGCTATTCTTCTCAAATAATGAAATATTGATATCTTGATCAGTAAGCACGCCGTTTCTTATGCTGTCACCGAGAGCTTCAATTAGTTGACTACTGTGAGTTTCCATCACAATCTTAAAGCCTCGCTCAGATGCCAGCTTACAAACTTTAGCGATTGCAATACCGAACTTATACTGCAGAGCAGGATGCAAGTGCAGTTCAGGTTGTTCAATGACCAGCGTCCGATTACTCTTCATTGCGAACGGGAAATGATTTCTATGATTTTTGGTTTGAGTTTCAAGCCAAATCGACACTATCACCGGCAGGATTTGCGAGTAACCGAAGCCCATATCGCTAATATTATGGAATTTACTGTCATTCTCTTCTTTAATTTTTAGCTCATAGTGCAACCCGGAAGTTTCAAGATCAAGTTCAAACCCGAAATTCTCAAACACCCATTGGCTGAGTTGCTTTTTCATACGAGACTCTAGCGAGTTAATGACCATAGGTAAATTTTCACCCTTATGATCAATTTCACCGATCTCAAGATCTTGGTGTCGATAAAAGCGCTCGGCAGAAGCTCTCACCGGCCCAAGATACCGGACACTGCTAAACAAATCTTTCAAGCACTTATCCGCGGCCAACAAAATATCGTCCAACTGGATAACCGTCAAATAAAACAAAGTACCGCTTATAATTTCCGCCTGGTCATTCTGATACTTCTCGCCAAAAACCTTATCGTTCTTAAACGTCTTCTTTAGCTGCTCGTCGAGCTGATCTTTATTACTTAAAGAAAGCTTTTCAAGCTTTGCAGAAAGAGTTTTTCCCGCTGTCTGACAGTAGGGCTTAAATAAAGCTGCGAGCTCTTTCAATGCAGCGTCCTTTAGGTAATCCCTTACTATAGTTTTGAAAGTTTTTGACCCTTCTTTTATATCTTTTGTCCCCATAACCCTAAGAGGCATTATGCTACTTCTCCCCATAAGATACAGGTCTGTAAACCTCATGGACAAAGACTTGCCTTTACTTCCATTTTCAGGGACATGTGTAAAAGTTACATGCTCTACGGTATTGCCGACATAGCAAATAGAGATATCAGTGTCATTAACCGTGATATCCGTAGTCGACTCGACGCGCTTGTCTTTTGGCTTCAAACCAATTGACAAAAGTGCCGGAAACTTGCTAACCCCGTTCCTTCTGCGCGGATCAATATCCAGCGCATGCTCTATGATCACTTCATCAGAAGTCTTTTGAGCTATATCAAGCGACACATCGAAATCAAAATATACCTTATCAGCATTATCATTGATTGCCGTAGATATATTCCCAAAATCCACATATGACCCGTACCAAAGTATAGGTGATCGTGTATTCGACTCAACTGACTGCCTAAGAAGAGGATATGTACGAAGAAAGGTACTTTTCCCGCAACTATTCCGACCAACCAATACGTTAATTTTCTTAAGAGGGATAAATTGCTTTTCGCTTCCAAAACTTCGGAGATTTCGAACTCCGAAAGCATTTACCTTAGACATACAGTCTTCCTTTACTCATGTGGTGCCTTATAACTTAATAGTTAAGACTTCTAAAAGCGATCATTTCCCCATAGACCGCACCTATACGAAGGGAGGGCAGACAGTCAGCAGAGAACACCTCTAAACCCCAAATAGTGACATTTTGCCATCAGCTGTCAAGATCAAAACGCTTTACAAGCTAGAAATCTCACTTACTGCCATTTGACACCCAAGTTTGGCTTCCGGCAGCTAAATTGGCGCCGAGGCACCGGCGCGGCCGCTTTGGTCCTGTCCTAGAATTTTATCTTCTCGATGACTTCACCCTCACGACTTAGCCGTGAAAGGTCAGCCAAGTTGGCCTACGCATGCGCATGCCGATGGCTCGCGCCAACAGAACGATCGCAGCGGCCCGTTGCAGATGACCGCTGCAAAGCACATCGTCGATCCGATTCACCTATTCACGGTCTTGGCCCTGTTGCATCGACTGGCGAAGTACAGTGGTGTTCATGCCCAACGCCTTGCTCGGACTTGGCAATCTCACGTATTGATCACCGCGAAGCGCCGCCATGGTCCTGTTAACGCTGGATAGCCGGTTTTGTGCGGTGCTGACGGCGAGGTCACCGCGCCTAACCACGTCACGAATGCCTGCCACCGATCACAGTGCGCCTTGACCGTGCCGTAATGACCGCCGCCGAACATGTCTTTCAGCGCCTGCGGCCCTGCGTAGCTCAATTGCCTGCCATAGCCGAAATTACGACCATCGCGCCTACCCACCAGTGCCATGTCGGTCACCTCTTCTGCTGTTCTCCGATCCTCGCCCCACGTCATCCCGCCAAGAATGTTTAGTGTTATCAGGGATCAAGGCCCCTGCGACCTGTGGGGAATGTCCTCTTCGCGGGACTGGCGGCTCCGTACGTCCGGGAGCAAGGGCATCTCATGATCTGGCCTCCTGAGCACCGTTACCGGTGGGCGGGTGGAGGCAGCGCTGGCTGACTAAACCAGCGCCTGAAGATCCTGAGCCGGGTGAACGCAGCAATGCGATGACCGGGGCATGCCTGACTGTCAGTCAGGTGCAGTCCATTCCTTGGTCTGCGGCACCATCATCGACATCGCTGTTGCTGGTGACATCGACGTTTGTCACGCCGATTGTCACGAGGGGGAATGACGCAAAGCCAAGTGCGATAAGGGCTGCAGCAGTGGTAGAAGTGCCCGTCTCTTTCCACAGAAAGAGACGGGCACAGGTTGGCGCAATAGTCGGCCAAGCGGATAGGTTGCTGCAGGACAGCGAGGTACGGTGTAGCTGGCGCACGAGCGCCATATGTGTAAGAGCATCCATCACCTGGGAGGTGACCGGGCGAGCTGCCGGATGCGAATCGCCCTTGGGGAGAACCACCGCGGGAGCGGCGTGACCTTGAAGGTTCGGGCCACCTGGGATGCTGTCATCGACAGCCTTTGCACGGCCAGTTCTACGCCTGTGGATAAACCCGGTCAAGGGCAGAAATTCAGCGCTCTTGGGGACGTGAAAAGCGGTTATCCACCGGTGGAATTCCGTGGTAAATCCCGGACAACGTCGTGGCTTTTAGCTCTTCAAAGTGAGGTCCATCCAAACAGGGCGGCTTTGCAGCCCTGTTTGAATGGACCCGCGTGAAAGAGCATCCAGCACCGATCTTGCAGGCTCACCCGCGATTGAATGCGCCATGACCATTTGGCAAGGCGGTGACGTTGTCGCCTACCGGATGGGCAAACTCATGCGGAGTGACATGGCCCGATCTGTTGGCATCGATGTAGTTACTCCACCACGCCATGATCAACCGACGCTGCTCCAGAAACTGGGCCTTGTGGATGTACGCAGCGCGCACGCGGTTACGCTCCTGATGGCTCATCTGCCGCTCAATCGCCGCGTCCGTCCACAGCCCTGATTCGAGCAAGGCACTACAAGCCATGGTCCTGAAACCATGCCCGCACACGTCCTTGGTGGTGTCGTACCCCATATTGCGCAGCACCTGGTTAACCGTATTCTCCGACAAGGGTTTCCAGTACCTGTGGTCACCGGGCAACACCAGTTCAGAGAACCGATTCAAGCTGCGTAGCCGTTCAAGGATCTCGATGACTTGAGGCGATAGCGGCACTATCTGAATGTCTCCACTCATCTTGGTCCCTCGTGTGGAATAGCGGACCCCTTCAATCGGCTTACGGGTATCGGGGATCTCCCACATTGCACGTTGCAGGTCGAATTCATCCCACCGTGCAAAGCGCAGTTCGCTGGAGCGCACGAACACATGCAGCGTCAGTAGCACTGCGAGCCGGGTCAGCTCGCGACCGGTGTAGCTGTCGATTCGGCTCAACAGTTCAGGAAGGCGATTCAGCGAGAGTGCAGGACGATGCACCGTACGCGGTGCTTGAATCGAGCCGGCCAAGTCGAGAGCAGGATTTTGAGTGATCTGCCGCGCCCGCTTCGCCCCTCGCATGATTGTGGATAGATAGTTCTGCACACGCAGCGCGACATCCATGGTGCCGCGATCCTTGACTCGCTGAGTGACCTCAAGAAGATCGTGGGTGTCGAGTTCAGCAATAGGCCGCTGACCGATCAAAGGAAAAACATGGGTACGCAACCTGCTCAGGACCGTCTTGGCGTGGCCCTCAGTCCAGCGCCGAGACATTTCAACATGCCATTCCAGGGCGACGGTCTCGAAGAGAAGGCTCGCGCGCTGGGCAGCGATCTTTGACTTCTGCTTTTCCTCCATCGGATCTAGGTTTTCGAGCAACAGCGCCTTGGCCTCATCGCGCTTGGTCCTCGCAACGGCCAACGAAACGATGGGGTATTTGCCGATGATCAGCGTGCCTTCCTTGCCGTTGGGTTTGAAATACCGCAGCCGCCAAGTCTTCGAGCCGCAGGGCGTGACGTACAGGTACATGCCCCCGCCGTCGAACAGTTTATAAGCACGATCACGCGGTTTGGCCGTGCGGCATTTGAGGTCGCTGAGCGGAATGGCTAGACGTGGCATAGGGGTACGTTCTCCATTCAGGAAAGACGCTGTACCCCAAAAATACCCCCGGTTATTGGGGATTTTGTTGGTTCCCGACGGAGGGTCGCGGAAACGAAAAACCGGCCAGAATGCCGGTTTAGAGGGCTTCCAAAGCATTCAGCGGAATGCAATGGAGCTGGATGTGGTGCCGGAGACAGGAATCGAACCTGCGACCTTCGCGTTACGAGTGCGCTGCTCTACCGACTGAGCTACACCGGCGTGTTGCGCAACGTACCATTGCCGTGTCCGTTACGCAAACCCCTGTTTCACCTCACTTTCACGGCGCCTTGCAGCCATTCGGCGCGAGGTCTTCCTCCACCGTGGTCACGCAGCTCCACCCCGCCTGGGTGCGGGCCAGGGTCACGGTCTTGCCCAGCACATTGGCCGGTGCGTCGGCCAGGGTGCAGGCGATGCTGGCGCTGCCGTCGGCGGCCGTACCGCTGGCGGTGATCGCGCAATGGGCGGTGGCGGGCTGGCCGCCGAGGCTGGCGACGTCGGGCACGTCCTTGCCTTCGTTCAGGCGGATGTCCATCGGCGTTTTCAGCGCGGAGATTTCCAGCAGCGCCGCAGCGGCTTTGGCGCGGGCCTGGTGGTTGGTGTACATGGGGATGGCGATGGTCGCCAGGATGCCGATGATCGCGACGACGATCATCAGTTCGATCAGGGTGATACCTCGTTGCCCTTTCATGAACGGTCTTCCTTCGTAATACATGGAGGCGCGGTCGGCGCATTTCCTCTTGGGTTGCGCCCCGGCCGGCAGGCGCGCAGTAGGCCTGAACCGACACCTTTTGTCACCCCTGCACGGCAGGGCGTCATCTTCGCTGAACTACTCTAGTGAGCGTCATGGAAACGCGCCCGCCCTCGGGCCCGGCAAGCTGTTACGGGGCTTGTCGCCGCACTGCAAAGGACCTTCGCATGCCACCGTCTACCCGCCTCTACGCCTGGGAGGGCATCGATGCCTCCGGCGCTCGTCAACACGGCCAGCAACCGGGGCGCAGCCCGGCATTCGTGCAGGCTTGGCTGCAACGCCAGGGCATCCGGGCCACGCGGGTGCGGCTGGCGGGTGGGTTGCAGTGGCGTTGGCCGCAGCGGGCGGGCAAGGCGGATGCGCCGGGGTTCAGCCGGCAGCTGGCGACCTTGCTGACGGCGGGGGTGCCGTTGCTGCAGGCGTTCGAGGTGATGGCGCGCAGCACGGTGGACAGCGGCATGGCGGCGTTGCTTGGGCGGTTGAAACAGGATGTGGCGGCGGGGCTGGGGCTGGCGGAGGCGTTGCAGCGGCATCCGGCGTGGTTCGATGCGCTGTACTGCAACCTGGTGCGGGTGGGCGAGCAGTCGGGCACGCTGGACCGGCAGCTGGAGCAGATGGCGAGGATGCTGGAGAAGCGCCAGGCGCTGCGGCAGAAGGTGCGCAAGGCGATGCTGTATCCGGCGCTGTTGCTGCTGACCGGGCTCGGGGTGGCGGCGTTGTTGCTGCTGGAGGTGGTGCCGCGGTTTCAGGGGCTGTTTGCCAGTTTCGACAAGGCGCTGCCGGCATTTACCCAGTGGGTGATCGATTTATCCACAGGGCTGGGCAATCACATGGGGTGGCTGGTGCTGTTGATAACTGTGTTGGGGTTTGGTGGGCGGGAGGTTTATCGGCGGTATCTGCCGGCGCGACTGTGGATAGTGCGCTGGGGGTTGCGGGTGCCGGTGGTCGGCACCTTGCTCGGGCAGGCGGCGTTGGCGCGGTTTGCGCGCAGCCTGGCGACGTCCTATAGCGCAGGGGTGGCGTTGCTGGATGCGCTGGCAACGGTGGCGCCGGTCAGTGGCAACTGCCTGCATGAGCGGGCGATCCTGGCGTTGCGCCAGGGCGTGGCCAATGGCGCGAGCCTGCAACAGGCGATGGAGGCGGACGGGCTGTTCCCGCCGCTGCTGCGCCAGCTGGTGGCGGTCGGCGAGGCCAGCGGCACCCTCGACACCATGCTGGACAAGGCCGCGCTACATTACGAAGAGCAGGTGAGCCAGGCGCTGGAGCAGTTGACCACGCTGCTGGAGCCGGCCATCGTGCTGATCCTCGGGCTGCTGGTGGGGGGCCTTGTCGTGGCGATGTACTTGCCGATCTTTCAGTTGGGTAGCCTGATCTGAACATGAATGCCTGGGCCGTAATCGTCGATCATCCGCCGTTCTTCTATGCCCTGGCCGCTGTGCTGGGGTTGCTGGTGGGCAGTTTTCTCAATGTGCTTGTGTACCGGCTGCCGCTGATGCTCGAGCGCCAGTGGCAGCGGGAGGCGCAGGAGGTGCTGGGGCTGCCCCAGGCCGAGCACGAGCGTTTCGACCTGTGTTTGCCGGCGTCGCGCTGCCCGCATTGCCAGCGCCCGATCCGGGCGTGGGAAAACATTCCGCTGTTGAGTTACCTGGCCTTGCGCGGGCGTTGCGCGGGGTGCAAGGCGCGGATCAGTGTGCGTTATCCACTGGTGGAGCTGGCCACTGCCCTGCTGTCGCTGTTGGTGGCCTGGCATTTCGGGCCGGGCGTGCAGGCGCTGGCGGTGATGCTGCTGACCTGGGGGCTGATCGGCTTGAGCCTGATCGATGCCGAGCACCAGTTGCTGCCGGATGTGCTGGTGCTGCCGCTGTTGTGGCTGGGGTTGGTGGTCAACGCCTTCGGGCTGCTGGTGCCGCTGGCCGATGCGGTGTGGGGCGCGGTGGCGGGTTACCTGAGCCTGTGGACGGTGTACTGGGTGTTCAAGCTGGTGACCGGCAAGGAGGGCATGGGCTTTGGCGACTTCAAGCTGCTGGCCATGCTCGGGGCCTGGGGCGGTTGGCAGGTTTTGCCGCTGACCTTGATGCTGGCCTCCCTGGTGGGGGCGCTGGTCGGGCTGACGTTGGTGCGGCTTAAGCGCACGCAAATGGGCGCTGCGCTGCCTTTCGGGCCTTATCTGGCCATTGCGGGGTGGATCGCCGTGCTCTGGGGTGATGAAATAGTCGCCTCATACCTGCAACTGCTTGGAACCTGATGAGCACAGCGCCCTTCACCCCCTGGATTCTTGGCCTGACCGGCGGCATCGGCAGCGGCAAGAGCGCCGCCGCCGAGCGTTTCGTCGAGCTGGGCGTGCACCTGGTCGATGCCGACCAGGCCGCGCGCTGGGTTGTCGAGCCTGGGCGCCCTGCCCTGGCCAGCATCGTCGAGCGCTTTGGCCCGGGCGTATTGCTCGACGACGGCCAGCTCGACCGTGGCGCCCTGCGCCAGCTGATCTTCGCCGACCCTGCGCACCGGCAATGGCTGGAGCAGCTGCTGCACCC
The DNA here is from genome assembly GCF_024126635.1 of Pseudomonas sp. VA159-2. NCBI lineage: Bacteria > Pseudomonadati > Pseudomonadota > Gammaproteobacteria > Pseudomonadales > Pseudomonadaceae > Pseudomonas > Pseudomonas sp. VA159-2. The sequence continues at coordinate 205,999 of NZ_JAMYBV010000009.1, forward strand.
GCTGATCGGCCAGGAGATCTTCAGCTACCTGGCCAAGGCCGAGACGCCCTACGCGGTGTATGTGTCGCCGCTGTTGATCGAGTCGGGGCAGCACCAGAAGACCCAGCGCATCCTGGTGATCGATGCCCCTGCCGAGCTGCAGGTGCAACGCACCCTGGCGCGCGACAACACCAGCCCGGAACAGGTGCAGGCGATTCTCAAGGCCCAGCTGGCCCGGGAAGAGCGCCTGCGCCATGCCGATGACGTGGTGGTCAACGACCGTGACCTGCAATCGCTGCACGACGACATCGACCGCCTGCACCACTTTTACCTGACTTTGCGAGGAGGCCAGCCATGAGCCAGCCGATGACCGTTGATTGCCCGACCTGTGGCGCGCCTGTGGAATGGGGGGAGAAGAGCCCGTTCCGGCCGTTCTGCTCGGACCGCTGCAAGCTGATCGACCTGGGGGCCTGGGCGGCCGAGGAGCACAAGATCGCGGGGGCGGAAGAGTCCGAGGATGAGCTGTATTCGGGGGACCTGGAGCCGCGGCATTGAGGCAGGCGTTTTTGCAGCGCTGATGGGGGCGGCATTGCTGGGGCTGCTCTGCAGCCCTTTCGCGACACAAGGCCGCTCCTACAGGGGAACGCGATCACTTGTAGGAGCGGCCTTGTGTCGCGAAAGGGCCGCAGAGCGGCCCCAGAAAGCATCACCGCTCTTCATCCTTCCACGGCGCTTGCAGATAGCGGCTGCGGTTAAAGGTCTCCAGCCACTCGGGACAGAACACCACCAACGCACTGATCACCGTGCCGTTGATGAACGCCTCGGGGAACATCATCAGCCATAGATAACCAACGAAGTCGCTGAGCCACTCGGGCATGGCAAACCGCTCGTCCATCCACAACACCCCCAGCCCGGCCCCCAGGCACACCAGCACAGTCAACGCCGCGGGGAAGAACCCGCAACAGAAGATATACACAAACAGGTTACGCGGCTGCGCGCGTTCGACCAGGATCGCGCACACCTCGGTGACCAGCACCGGCAAGCCAACGATCAACAGGCCGTTGACGCCAATCGCGGCGAGGTCCTGGCGGCCCATCAGCAACAGGCCAAGCTGGGCGAGAAAGCCGCCAAGCACTGCCAGCGGCCAGTCCAGCAGCAAGGTCACGGCGGTCATGCCGATGAAGTGATACGACACGCCAGTATCGAAATCGCGCCGCACCAGCCAGAGAATGAACAGGCAGAACACCGTGCCAAACAGCAGATGCTGACGGCGGGTATCGGTGAACAGCTCCACCCAGCGGGTGCGGCTGGCGGCCCAGACCAGCAGGGGCACGTAACCTATCCAGCCAAGGGTAAGGCTGGTACTGGACAAGACCTGTGCGCTGATCACCTGAACACTATCCCTGTCGGCCATGTGGACAAGCCTGAGTCTACACCCATTCTCCCTTTTGGCCGGTTGCTATAGGCTTGCACCTCCCTTCGCTGCAGGATGCATCCGCTATGCCTGAAGGACTTAACCTGCCACTGCTGCTCGGCGCGGCGTTCAGCGCCATCGCCGGCGTGCTGCACCTGGCGGTGATCGCCGTTGGCCCGCGCTGGTACCGCTTGTTCGGTGCCGGCGAGCGCATGGCCAGGGCCGCAGAGCAAGGGCGCGCCTACCCGGCCCTGGTCACCGCGGCAATCGCGGCGATACTGCTCGTCTGGTCGGCCTATGCGTTGTCGGCGGCCGGGCTGATCCGACCGTTACCTTTACTCTTGCCGGTGATCTGCCTGATTACCTCGGTGTACCTGGCCCGGGGCCTGCTGGGGCCGCTGGCGCTGGCCGGCACCGGGCGCAGCCGGCGTTTCATCGCGGTCAGTTCGGCGATCTGCCTGGGCGGTGGGCTGCTGCATCTGTTCGGCGTGGTCCAGCAATGGCTGGTGCTGGGCTGATTCCCACGCACAAACAGCATCTTACCGTCATCAATTAGCGACTAAGCTTGTCCCCATGGATGACTCAGACTACCTGCGCCTGCTCACCATCCAGGCCGAGCAAGCCAATGCGTTCCTGTCCAATGCCCGCAAATGGGAGCGCGAGCGTTGGGTCTGCCAGCGCCTGCTGCAAGGCTTGAACATCCCCTACCGCAGCGAGGACTTCACCCCGGCCGGGCAAGAGCCGCCGGACGTGCTGTTCCGCGACGCGGCGTTCGAGGTGTTTTTCGTGCTCGACGAGGGCCGCCGGCTCAACGACGAATGGCGCGAGGAACTGCAACGGCGGCGCAGCGCGTTTTCCCTGGCCCAGCTGGTGCGCCGCGAGCAGCGGCCCCGGCGCATCAGCGCCCAGGAGCTGCTCGGGCGCCTGGCGCCGACCTTGCGCAAGAAGTCGCACAACTACCGCGAGCGCGGACTCGACCTGGGCGAGCTGGACATCATCGCCTTCGCCAGCCTCAAGCGCGAGGTGCTCGACCTCAACAGCCATTTCCCACCGCCCACCGAGTACCTGCGCCAGGGCTGGCGCTCCTTGTCGCTGGTGGGGCCGACCTTTGCCCGGGTGCTGTTCGCCCACCCGGACGCGCCGGACTTCCTGCGCGGCAACCTGGGGCGCAGCATCGTGTTCGACGTAGGCATCAGTCTTTGATCCAGTGCCGGGTGTCTTTGCGATCACGTACACTCGGCGCCAGGGATAGAAAGCATTATCATTCGACCCATGCGTTTGCGTGAACGCTGTGGCGTACACGCAGTCACAAACGTCTATCTGACGAGGCCCACCATGACCAGCCGCCTGAATCCTGAAGATCAGCGTCGCGTCGATGAGTATCTGAGCGCCCCCCAGCATCAAGTCGAGCGCCGGCCCTTCCGGCCATGGCTGCTCCTGTTGCTGGTGGTGGCCGTGACCATCGGTCTGGGCCTGTTGAGCCGCCTGCTGAGTGGACTGGTGCTATGAGCTGCCTTGCGCTCGCCCACCCCTCGTGCCGGATGCGGCCGGACCTTGTGTCCACGAATTCCGTAAAACTTGTGAGATATCCCCATGACTCATCGCATCGTGATTGTCGGCGGCGGCGCCGGCGGCCTGGAACTGGCGACCCGCCTGGGTAAAAGCCTGGGCAAGCGCAAACAGGCCGAGATCACCCTGGTTGATGCCAACCTGACGCACATCTGGAAGCCGCTGCTGCACGAAGTGGCGGCCGGCTCGCTGAACTCCTCGGAAGACGAACTGAACTACGTGGCCCAGGCCAAGTGGAACCACTTCAACTTCCAGATGGGGCGCATGAGTGGCCTGGACCGCGAGAGCAAACTGATCCAGCTGGCCGCGACCCTCGACGACGAGGGCCGCGAGCTGCTCCCTGCGCGCACCCTCGGCTACGACACCCTGGTGATCGCCGTGGGCAGCAACACCAACGACTTCGGCACCCTGGGCGCGGCGCAGCACTGCCTGTTCCTCGACAGCCGCAAGCAGGCCGAGCGCTTCCACCAGCAGCTGCTCAACCACTACCTGCGTGCCCACGCGGGCGACGTGGCCAGCGAGCAGATCAGCGTGGCCATCGTCGGCGCTGGCGCCACCGGCGTGGAGCTGGCGGCCGAGCTGCACAACGCCGCCCATGAGCTGGCAGCCTATGGCCTGGACAAAATCCAGCCCAAAGACATGCACATCACCCTCATCGAAGCCGGCCCACGGGTGTTGCCGGCGCTGCCGGAGCGCATCAGCGTGCCGGTGCACAAGACCCTGGAAAAGCTCGGGGTGACGGTGATGACCAACGCCGCGGTCAGCGAAGTGACGGCCGATGGCCTGAAGACCGCCTCGGGCGAAGTGATCCAGGCCAGCCTCAAGGTATGGGCGGCGGGCATTCGCGCGCCGGGCTTCCTCAAGGACATCGACGGCCTGGAAACCAACCGCATCAACCAGCTGGTGGTGCGCCCGACCTTGCAGACCACCCTGGACGACAACATCTTCGCCTTCGGCGACTGCGCCGCCTGCCCGCAGCCGGGCAGCGACCGCAACGTGCCGCCACGGGCCCAGGCCGCGCACCAGCAGGCGTCCTTGCTGGCCAAGAGCCTGAAGGCGCGCCTGGAGAACAAGGCGCTGCCGAGCTACGAGTACAAGGACTACGGCTCGCTGGTGTCGCTGTCGCGCTTCTCGGCGGTGGGTAATTTGATGGGTAATTTGATGGGCAGTGTGAAGCTGGAGGGCTGGTTGGCGCGGATGTTCTATGTGTCGCTGTACCGCATGCACCAGATGGCGCTGTATGGGTTCTTCCGCACGGCGATGATGATGCTGGGTAGCAAGATTGGCCGGGGCACCGAGCCGCGTCTGAAGCTGCACTGAGATCTTGAGATTCTGGGGCTGCTGCGCAGCCCTTTCGCGACACAAGGCCGCTCCTACAGGGGGCTGCGATCGCCTGTAGGAGCGGCCTTGTGTCGCGAAAGGGCCGCAAAGCGGCCCCAGCGATTCAACGGACCACGCGATACGTGCTCTGCACGAACCCGCTCTCGTAACTGGTCGTCCTCATGTGCTGCAACGGCACATCCCTCGCCAAATCACCGAACAACGGTATCCCCTGCCCCAGCAGCACGGGAATGCGGGTGATGGTCAGCTCGTCCACCAACCCCTCGCGCAAGAACCCCTGAATCAGCTTGCCGCCATCCAGGTACAGGCTCTTCGCGCCCGTGGCCTGCAGGTGCTCGAGCAACACCGGGATCGGCCCCGGATGCAACTCGACGCGCTCTGGCACACCCCTGGGCAGCGCCTCGAGGGTACTGCTGACCACCACCACCCGCGTATCCGGATACGGCCACTCGCCAAAGGTCATGACCTTGTCGAAAGTCCCGCGCCCCATTACCAGCGTATCGACACCCGCCATGAACCCGGCGTAGCCATGGTCGTCAGCAGACTGGGTGGCGCCCATCAACCAATCGAGGCCGCCATCTTCACGGGCGATGTAGCCATCCAGGCTGGTGGCGATGAAAACACTGGCTTTGAGTGGCATGCGCGGGCGCTCCTGCAGGCAGAGGCAACAGGGTAGCAAAGGGCGGGGAGATAAATCGCGGGCAAAAGAAAAAGGGCATCTCAGTCGAGATGCCCTTTTTACATGGTGGGTCGTGTAGGATTCGAACCTACGACCAATTGGTTAAAAGCCAACTGCTCTACCAACTGAGCTAACGACCCGGAAAATGGTCGGGGTGAGGGGATTCGAACTCCTGACATCCTGCTCCCAAAGCAGGCGCGCTACCGGACTGCGCTACACCCCGAGATTGGCTCCGCGACCTGGACTCGAACCAGGGACCCAATGATTAACAGTCATTTGCTCTACCGACTGAGCTATCGCGGAACTGAACTTCGGTACATCTTTACTGCTTCGAAGCCTGTGTTAGCTTCGAACTCTTTAGCTGCTTCGCTTTCGCGTTGTCGCTGCTGAGGCCGGCTATTCTACATTCTTCGTTTTGCTTGTCAACCACTTTTTTTCGTTCAACTTACTGATTTGTAAGTTGTTTTGCGATCCCCGATGTTGCTGGTGATTCGCTCAGTGCCTGACAGCGGGGCGAATATTAGGGGCACTCCGAATTTTGTGCAAGCACTTTTTTCAAAATTTTCAGCAAGTTAGCTTGGAAGCCGGAAAATCAGGGGTTTGCGCTGCATGCCCCGCGATGGCGTCGGGACAACCTACATAAAAAAGCCCCGCTTTCGCGGGGCTCTTCAACTACCGCCGTGATCAGGCGAAGACGATTTCCTCGCCCTGCACCTTCGCAGTGATCGCCGCGCCAGGCAAAAACTCGCCAGACAGAATCAGCTGCGCCAGCGGGTTCTCGATCCAACGCTGGATCGCGCGCTTGAGTGGCCGTGCGCCGTACACCGGGTCGTAACCCACGGCGATCAGCTTGTCCAACGCCTCCGGGCTCAGGCTCAGCGACAACTCGCGCTCGGCCAGGCGACCCCGCAGGCGGCCAAGCTGGATTTCGGTGATGCCGGCAATCTGCTCGCGGCCCAGCGGTTCGAACACCACCACTTCGTCGATGCGGTTGATGAACTCCGGACGGAAGTGCGCGCCCACCGCGTCCATCACCGCCGCACGCTGTGCCTCGCGGTCACCGGCCAGTTCCTGGATCTGCGCCGAGCCCAGGTTGGAGGTCATCACGATCACAGTGTTGCGGAAGTCCACGGTACGGCCGTGACTGTCGGTCAGGCGTCCATCCTCGAGCACCTGCAGCAGCACGTTGAACACATCCGGGTGGGCTTTCTCCACCTCGTCGAGCAGCACCACCGAGTACGGCTTGCGGCGCACGGCCTCGGTCAGGTAGCCACCCTCTTCATAGCCCACATAGCCTGGTGGAGCGCCGATCAGCCGCGCCACGGAGTGTTTCTCCATGAACTCGGACATGTCGATGCGCACCATGGCCTCTTCGGTGTCGAACAAGAACTCGGCCAATGCCTTGCACAGCTCGGTCTTGCCCACCCCGGTGGGCCCAAGGAACAGGAACGAGCCACTCGGGCGGTTCGGGTCGGACAGCCCGGCGCGGGAACGGCGCACGGCGTTGGCCACGGCGGTCACCGCCTCGTCCTGGCCGATCACCCGCTCATGCAGCAAGCTCTCCATCTTCAGCAGCTTCTCGCGCTCGCCTTCGAGCATCTTGGCCACCGGGATGCCGGTCCACTTGGACACCACTTCGGCGATTTCTTCCTCGGTCACCTTGTTGCGCAGCAACTGGTTTTCGCTCTTGCCGTGCTGGTCGACCATCTGCAGGCTGCGCTCCAGGTCCGGGATCACCCCGTACTGCAGCTCGGCCATGCGGCTGAGGTCGCCCTTGCGGCGGGCGGCCTCCAGCTCCTGGCGGGCCTGCTCGATCTTCTGCTGGATCTGCGCCGAGCCTTGTACCTCGGCCTTTTCCGAGGCCCAGATTTCTTCGAGGTCGGAATACTCGCGCTCCAGGCGCTCGATTTCCTCGGTGAGTTTTTCCAGGCGCTTCTTCGCCGCTTCGTCTTCTTCCTTCTTCAGCGCCTGGGATTCCACCTTCAGCTGGATCAGGCGACGGTCGAGGCGGTCGAGCACCTCGGGCTTGGAATCGATCTCCATGCGGATGCGGCTGGCGGCTTCGTCGATCAGGTCGATGGCCTTGTCCGGCAGTTGGCGGTCAGAGATGTAGCGGTGGCTGAGCTTGGCCGCGGCGATGATCGCGCCGTCGGTGATGGCCACCTTGTGGTGCACTTCATAGCGTTCTTTCAGGCCGCGCAGGATGGCGATGGTGTCTTCCTCGCTCGGCTCCTCCACCAGCACCTTCTGGAAGCGGCGCTCGAGGGCGGCGTCCTTCTCGATGAACTGGCGGTACTCGTTGAGCGTGGTGGCGCCGACGCAGTGCAGCTCGCCACGGGCCAGGGCCGGCTTGAGCATGTTGCCGGCGTCCATGGCGCCCTCGCCCTTGCCGGCGCCGACCATGGTGTGCAGCTCGTCGATGAACAGGATGATCTGGCCTTCCTGCTTGCTCAGTTCGTTGAGCAGGCCTTTAAGGCGCTCTTCGAACTCACCGCGGTACTTGGCGCCGGCGATCAGCGCGCCCATGTCCAGCGCCAGCAGGCGCTTGCCTTTGAGGCCATCGGGCACTTCGCCGTTGATGATGCGCTGGGCCAGGCCTTCGGCGATGGCGGTCTTGCCCACGCCTGGCTCGCCGATCAGCACCGGGTTGTTCTTGGTACGGCGCTGCAGCACCTGCACGGTGCGGCGGATCTCGTCGTCACGGCCGATCACCGGGTCCAGCTTGCCTTCCTCGGCGCGCTTGGTCAGGTCGACGGTGTACTTGTCCAGGGCCTGGCGCGATTCCTCGGCGTTGGCGTCGTTCACCGCCGCGCCGCCGCGCAGGTTGTTGATGGCGTTCTCCAGGGCCTTCTTGCTCACGCCCTGGCCGAGCAGCAGCTTGCCGACCTTGCTGTTCTCGTCCATGGCGGCGAGCAGCACCAGCTCGCTGGAGATGAACTGGTCGCCCTTCTGCTGGGCCAGGCGATCGGCCTGGTTGAGCAGGCGCGCCAGGTCCTGGGACATGTTCACGTCGCCCGTGGGGTTCTGGATTTTCGGCAGCTGGTCGAGCTCTTTGGTCAGCGCCTTGCGCAGGCTGTTGACGTCGAAGCCGACCTGCATCAGCAGCGGCTTGATCGAGCCGCCCTGCTGGTCGATCAGCGCCTGCAGCAGGTGCAGGGGCTCGATGGCCGGGTGGTCCATGCCCACGGCCAGGGATTGGGAATCGGATAACGCCAGTTGCAGCTTGCTGGTCAGTCGGTCTATTCGCATGGGGGATACCTTCCTTTAAAGGGCAGGCGGAGCGATGGACAGCACCTGTAGTGAAGAACCTGCCTGAGATGACCAATAGATAAGGGTGATTCTGGAAGATTCAAGCGTAGCGGGGTTGACGCGGGTCAGCAGGCGGGGAGATGGCTGGGGGCTGCTTTGCAGCCCTTTCGCGACACAAGGCCGCTCCTACACGATTCCCTGTAGGAGCGGCCTTGTGTCGCGAAAGGGGCGCAAAGCGCCCCCAGCATCATTACGGCTGCAACCAGACCAGCGAAGCGAAGCGCCCACCCTGCGGGGTGCGCCGATAAGAGAAGAACCGCGCATCGCCGACCGTGCACAAGCCACCGCCATACACCGCGGTGACCCCACGCGCCGCCAGGCGGATCCGCGCCAGCTGGTAGATGTCGGCCATCAACTTGCCAGGGCGCTCGCCGTCGACAAAGGCTGCGGCGGCCTCGGGATGCACGGCGGTAAAGGCATCGCGCACCTCCAGGCCCACCTCGAACGCCTGCGGCCCAATGGCCGGGCCCAGCCACACCAGCACCTCTTCAGGTGGCAGGGCCAGACGATCGAGGGTGGCTTCCAGCACGCCCCCGGCCAGCCCGCGCCAGCCGGCATGGGCGGCGGCCACGCGAGTACCGGCACGGTCGCAGAACAGTGCGGGCAGGCAATCGGCGGTCATCACGGTGCAGGCGATACCGGGCTGGTCGGTCCAGCTGGCATCGGCCTCGGCCACCACGGCCGGATCGGCATCGGCCACCGCCAAGCCGTGCACCTGCTTGAGCCAGGCGGGCTGGATGGCGAACTCGGCGCTGAGGCGATGGCGGTTCTCGGCGACCGCGGCGGGGTCGTCGCCCACGTGGTCACCGAGATTGAAGGATGCGTAGGGCGGCAAGCTGACGCCGCCCTCGCGGGTGGTGACACAGGCGCGAACCGAGGCCGGGGCTGGCCAGTCGGGAAAGAGCAGCGCCTGGGTCAGACCGTTCATCCGATAAAGCTCTCGCGGTCCTGGTCGAGCAGCGACAGCAGCCACTGGAAGTCATCCGGCAGCTCCGACTTCCACTCCATGCGCTCGCCGGTGGTCGGGTGGTCCAGCGCCAGGAAGCGCGCGTGCAGGGCCTGACGCGGGAAGTGCTTGACCGCCTCGACCATGGCCACGCTGGCCGCCGGCGGAATGCGAAAGCGCACGCCGTAGGTCTGGTCGCCGACCAGCGGATAACCGACATGCGCCATGTGCACGCGGATCTGGTGGGTACGGCCGGTTTCCAGCTTGACCCGCACATGGGTGTGCGCCCGGAAGCGCTTGAGCACGCGGTAGTGGCTGATCGCCGGCTTGCCGCCCTCGGTCACCGCCATGCGCTGGCGCTCGCCGCCGTGGCGGCCGATCGGGGCGTCGATCTTGCCGCCGGCGATCACCACGCCCACCACAATGCATTCATAAACGCGGCTGACCGAGCGTTTTTGCAATTGGTCGACCAGGTTGGTCTGGGCCTGCAGGGTCTTGGCCACCACCATCAGGCCGGTGGTGTCCTTGTCCAGGCGGTGCACGATACCGGCGCGCGGTACATTGACGATGTCCGGCACATGGTGCAGCAGGGCATTGAGCAGGGTGCCATCGGGGTGGCCAGCCGCCGGGTGGACCACCAGCCCGGCGGGCTTGTTGATCACCAGGATCTGGTCGTCTTCATAGACGATGTCCAGCTCGATGTCCTGAGCCACCCATTCGCCCTGGGCCTCCTGCTCGGCCTCGAGGGCCAGGATGGAGCCACTGTGGACGGTGTCGCGCGGTCGCAGCACCGCGCCATCGACGGTCAGGCGGCCATCTTTGATCCACGAGGACAGGCGCGAACGCGAGTACTCGGCGAACAATTGGGCGGCGACCTGGTCGAGGCGTTGGCCGCCCAGTTCGGACGGGACCTCTGCGCTAAGTTGAATGATCTCGGACATGCTCGAATCGACGGGCGTTCAGCCTTTGGTTTCGGCTGCGCGCTTGTGGTTAAATACGGCTTCTTTTGCCCCGGGGTTGCCCGGGGGTGCTCATCATAACAGGACGGCACCGCCCAAGACAGCGGCCGTCAAAGGGACGCAAGCCGCCATGCAAGTGAAACACCTGCTGCTGATCGCCATCCTCGGGCTCACCGCGGCCTGTTCCTCCAACAAGGAAGTCATTGACGAGAACCTCAGCGAAGCCGAGCTGTATCAACAAGCTCAGGCCGACCTGGACAACTCCAGCTACACCAGCGCCGTGAACAAGCTCAAGGCCCTGGAGTCGCGCTATCCGTTCGGCCGCTACGCCGACCAGGCGCAGCTCGAGCTGATCTACGCCAACTACAAGAACTCCGAGCCCGAGGCTGCCAAGTCGGCTGCCGAGCGCTTCATCCGCCTGCATCCGCAGCACCCGAACGTCGACTACGCCTACTACCTGAAGGGCCTGACCTCGTTCGACCAGGACCGCGGCCTGCTGGCGCGCTTCCTGCCGCTGGACATGACCAAGCGTGACCCGGGCGCCGCCCGCGACTCGTACAACGAGTTCGCCCAGCTGACCAGCCGCTTCCCCAACAGCCGTTACTCGCCGGACGCCAAGCAGCGCATGATCTACCTGCGCAACCTGCTGGCCTCCTACGAGATCCACGTGGCCAACTACTACCTGAGCCGCGAAGCCTATGTCGCCGCCGCCAACCGTGGCCGCTACGTGGTGGAGAACTTCCAGGAAACCCCGTCGGTGGGTGACGGCCTGGCGGTGATGGTCGAGTCGTACCAGCGCATGCACCTGGACGAACTGGCCGCCACCAGCCTCGAGACCCTCAAGCTCAACTACCCGGACCACCCGAGCCTGGTCGATGGCCAGTTCGTCACCAAGGTGGACGAAAACGGCAACCGCTCGTGGCTGTCCAAGGCCACCCTGGGCCTGATCGAGACCAAGACCCCGCTGCCGCCAGGCGAGACCCGCGCCAACCAGGACGTGGTCAAGCAGTTCCAGGATGCCCGTTCGGAGATCCCGCAAGAGCTGCTGCCCAAGGACGAGAACGGCGATGTGATCCTGCCGGAAGGTCCGAAGGAAGCCGAGAAGGACCGCTCCTGGTTCAGCTACATGACCTTCGGTCTGTTCGACTGAGCCACGCGCAAGCGAAACAAAGGGAGGCCTGGGGCCTCCCTTTTTTGTTGGCCGCGCCCTAGACTGTCGCCTTCTTCATTCGACAAGCTGGACACCATGGTTCGCCTACTTTTCTGGATCGCCCTGATCGCTGCCGCGTTCTGGCTGTGGCGCAAGTTCAAGAGCAGTCAGCAGTCGCCGGCCGAGCCCCGGCTGCAAGACCCGCTGAAGATGGTGCGCTGCGCCCATTGCGGCGTGCACCTGCCCAACGACCGGGCGTTGCAGCTGGGCAAGGAGTGGTATTGCAGCCAGCAACATCTGGAACAAGGGCCAGGCCAGCAACGCTAACCAACGCGCCTTACACGATTCGTGTAGGAGCGGCCTTGTGTCGCGAAAGGGCCGCAAAGCGGCCCCGGCGATCTTTGCGTCAACACTGAAATCCTGGGGCTGCTACGCAGCCCTTTCCGACCGGTCCGACGCCTCGGCAAGGCCGCTCCTACAGTGGTTATGCGCTCAGCTCAACCGCCCCGCAGGGGCATACGGCGCCGGATCAATGATCGGCTCGCGCCCCAGCAGCAAATCACCAAACAGCTGGCACGACGCCGGCGCCAGCACCAGCCCGTTGCGGTAATGCCCGCAGTTCAGCCATAGCCCTTCATGCCCCGGCACCGCGCCGATATACGGGATACCTTCGGGCGAGCCAGGGCGCAAACCAGCCCAGTGCCCCACCACCTCGGCCTCCGCCAGGGCCGGCAGCAACTCCACCGCCGAGGCCTTCAGACTCTCCAATGCATCCCCGGTCGGGGTCTTGTCGTAGCCGGCATGCTCCAGCGTGCTGCCCACCAGGATATGCCCGTCGCGGCGTGGGATCGCGTAGCGCCCCTTGGCCAGGACCATGCTCGGCAAGAAGTCCTCGGCGCACTTGAACAGGATCATCTGCCCCTTCACCGGCTCCACCGGCAGCGTCAGCCCGAGGGTCTGCAGCAGGTCGCCGCTCCAGGCTCCGGCGCTGAGCACCACATCGTCTGCGGCGATCACACCGTCCTCGGTCTGCACACCGGTAACGCGGCCACCTTCCTGGACGAACCCGGTGATCTGGCAATGCTCGCGCAGGGTCACGTTCGGCAACGCCTCTAGCGCGGCCTTCAGCGACTTCACCAGCCGCGGGTTGCGCACGTTGGCCACGCCCGCCATGTAGATGGCATGGCGGTAACCCGGGCCAAGCACCGGCACCGCGTCGTAGGCCGCCGAGATATCCACCGCGCTGAGCGGGCGATGCTCGAGCGCAGCCCAGGCCAGGGCCTCGGCTTCGTCGTCCAGGTCGAGCCAGTACAGCCCGGTGGTGTGAACCTCGGGGTCGACCCCGGTGCTGGCGAACAGGCGCTCGCCCAGCTGTGGATAAAAATCCTGCGACCAATGCGCCAGCGCGGTCACCGCTGGGCTGTAGCGCCACGGGTACAGCGGCGAGACGATGCCGCCCCCGGCCCAGGACGACTCCCGGCCCACCTCGCCCTGGTCGCACACCACCACCTGGTCGACCTCTGCCGCCAGGTTGAACGCTGTCAGCAGGCCAATTACCCCGCCACCGACAATCACTACTTGCTTGCTCATGGTTCGATCCAACACCTGAAGAAATTCCACGGTGCCCAGGCACCCAATGCGCTTCAGCTTCCCCAGCAGGTTTCAGCACCTTCGCTGCCGCCTGGATTGTCACGCACGCCGGCCTGATCGAGGCGAAAATCGCCACAGGGGTCGTGCGCCATCAACGCACCGGGCACGCGCCGGGCAAGCAGCGTGAAGGCCTCTGCGTCACGTTGGGCTTGCAGCTGGTAGTAACGGCTGCCCGACGGCAGCAGCGTCTGCAACTGTTCGCTGTCGGCATAGCCACCGACGTGCGCGCGGTGTTGTTCCAGGCGCAACGCGGCGTCGTGCAGCAGGCCGACCACCTCGCTGCGCGCGGCGCGGCGCAGCTGGTCGCTGTAACTGGGGTAGGCAATGGCTGCCAGCATGCCGATCAGCGCCACGACAATCAATAATTCGATCAGACCAAGGCCGCGCTGCATGTCAGCCCTCCTCCAGGCGTTGGCGCCAGCTGACCCGCCGCACCTGGGCCTGGTCGTCCACCGCATACACCGCCTCCAGGTACTGCCGGCCGCGCGCCTCGCGGCCCAGCGCCGTTACCCGCACCAGGCTCACCTGCTCGCCTACGGGCAGGCCGGCGGCGCGGCTGGTGGCCCCCAGTGCCTGCAACAGCACGAAGCCGCTCTCGGTGGCTTGCCAAGGCTCACCCGGCCTGGCAGTGGGCAGGTCCGGCGGCAGGCACGGCCCGCATTCGCTCGCCAGCCCCGCATCGAGCAATGCCGCGCCCTCCACCAGGCTCGCTTCGGCCAGCTCGAACGCCTGGGCACGCCGCACTTGCTCGCCCACCTGCCGCGCCTGCTGCAAGGCATCGCGCATGCCCAGCGCCGCCAACAGGCCGAGCAGCAGGCTGAGGTTCAACGCCAGCAGCAGCACCACGCCACGCTGGCGGCTCACGCGCCATCACCGGGGTTGCGCAGCGCCACGCTCAGCGCGTGACGCTGCTGCAGTTGATGATCACGGTCGTGCATGAGCAGTTCGATATCCACACGGTCCTCGACCCGCTGCACCTGCATGGCCCGCACATTGTCGATCAGCGCGGCATGCTGGGCGTTGCTGGTGAACAGCAGGCTGCCGTTGCGCACCCGGTAGCTCACCCGGCGCACCGGCAGGGCCAGCAGGGTATCGCCCGGCACATGCTGGCCCCGCTGGACCCGCGCCCAGCTGCGACAGTCGCTGAGCACGGTCCAGTCCGGCGCGCCGAGCAGGCCCGGCAGCTCGGCGCCCACCAGCGTCAGGCTGTCGCCTGTGGCCTCGATGGGCCTGGCGAACGCCTGGGCGGCTGCGGGGTCGTCGAAGTCTGCCGGCGCCAGCCGCAGGCAGCCGAACATCCCGGCCATGCGGATATCCTCGGCCATGCGTTGCAGGGCCAGGCGCGCGTCGTCCTGCAAGCGCGCCGCCGCGCCTTGCAGGCGCCAGGCCTGGTAGGCCTGGACGAACACCTGGCCCGCCGCCGCCAGCAGCAAAACGCCCAGTGCCACGGCCAGCAACACCTCGATCAGGCCGAAGGCACGTTGCCCACGCTTCATGGCAACACCCGGCCCTGTAGCTGCAACGCCGGCCTCCGATCCGCCATGCCGGGCCAGTGCACCTCCAGCGCCAGCATGCCGGGCGCGCGCCGCACCCGCCCTTGCGCCGAAGCGCCCAAGGCCTGCGTGACCCGTGCCCGCCAGGCGCCCTCCTCGCCTGCATCGAGCGCGCCGCGTGCCCTCACCTGCTCGAGCATGCCCTGGGCCAATTGCAAGGCCACGCCATCGCGCCTGGCGCTGTCGGCAGCCTGCATGCCGCGTACCTGCAAGGCCGCCGCGGCGAATACACCCAGCGCCAGCACGGTCATGGCCAGCAGCACCTCCAGCAACGTCATCCCGCCTTCCTTCGCCTGCATCCTCACCCTCCTGGGACCTTTCCTCGCGCCCTGCCCGAAGCGGCTGACTGGCGCCCTGCACGGCCAAGCCGGAAGCTATAGCGAAGCACTTCCAGGGAGGAATGCACGGTGAAGCAACAAGGCGTAACACTGCTACAAATGATGTGCGCGCTGGCCATTGGCAGCCTGCTGACGCACCTGGGTATCACGGCCTACAGCCGGCTGGGCGAAACCCTGCAACTAGCCGCCGTGGCCCGGGACCTGGCGCAAACGCTGCGCGCCGCGCGCAACCAGGCCGCGCTGCAGCAACAGGCGCTGACGGTGCATCCACTGGAGGGTGACTGGGGCAAGGGCTGGCGGGTGATGCAGGAGCGCGACGGCCAATTGCTGCGCGAACACCGCCTGGCCAGGCCGGCGAGAGTGCTGGCGAGCTCTACCCGGGAGGTGCGCTTCAGTCGGCGGGGGGCGCCCGTGGGCGTCGGCTTCGTCGGGATCACGCTGGAGATCTGCCAGCGCAGCGGGCCGGGGAGCCAGCACCAGGTGGTGCTGGGCCCCAGTGGCCGGGTCAGCCTGCGCAGCGACGAGGGTCGCCGCTGTGCAGGAGACTGAGTCAGATCAGCGAGCGTACCCGCAGTTCCTTGGGCATGGAGAAGGTGATGTTCTCCTCGCGGCCATCGAGCTCTTCGGCGCCGGTCGCGCCCCAGGCCTTGAGTTGATCGATCACACCACGCACCAGCACCTCCGGGGCCGAGGCCCCCGCGGTGATGCCGATCCGCTGTACGCCGTCGAACCAGCCGCGTTGCAGGTCCTCGGCGCCGTCGATCAGGTAGGCCGGGGTGCTCATGCGCTCGGCCAGCTCGCGCAGGCGGTTGGAGTTGGAGCTGTTGGGGCTGCCTACCACCAGCACCACGTCACACTCGTCGGCCAGTTGCTTGACGGCATCCTGGCGGTTCTGGGTGGCGTAGCAGATGTCGTCCTTGCGCGGGCCGCCGATGTTCGGGAAGCGTGCTCGCAGGGCGTCGATCACCCGGCTGGTATCGTCCATCGACAGCGTGGTCTGGGTGACGAAGGCCAGGTGGTCGGGGTCGTTGACCTGCAACCTGGCGACATCGTCCTCGTCCTCGACCAGGTAGATGGCGCCGCCGTTGCTGGCGTCGTATTGCCCCATGGTGCCTTCGACTTCCGGGTGCCCTTCGTGGCCGATGAGAATGGTCTCGCGGCCGTCGCGGCTGTACTTGGCCACTTCGATATGCACCTTGGTGACCAGCGGGCAGGTCGCGTCGAACACCTTCAGGCCACGCCCGGCGGCCTCCTGGCGCACCGCCTGGGACACGCCATGGGCGCTGAAGATGACGATGACGTCATCCGGCACCTGGTCCAGCTCTTCGACGAACACCGCGCCACGGTTGCGCAGGTCTTCGACCACGAACTTGTTGTGCACCACTTCATGGCGCACATAGATCGGCGGGCCGAAGACTTCCAGGGCGCGGTTGACGATCTCGATCGCCCGGTCGACCCCCGCGCAGAAACCGCGCGGGTTGGCGAGTTTGATTTGCATGCTCGGCTCCCGGCTTACAAGGCCTTGACGTCGAGGATCTGCACCTCGAAGTTCAACGTCTTGCCCGCCAGTGGATGGTTGAAGTCGATGGTCACCTGGTGCTCGTCGAACGCTTTCACCACACCGGGCAGTTCGGTGTTGGCGGCATCGTTGAAGATCACCAGCAACCCTTCGGACAGCTCCATGCCGTCGAACTGCGAACGTGGCATCACCTGTACGTTCTGCGGGTTGTGCTGGCCGAAGGCGTTCTCCGGGGCGATGCTCAGCTTGCGCTGGTCACCGGCCTTGAAGCCGAACAGGGCGTTCTCGAAACCCGGCAGCAGGTTGCCGTCGCCGACCTTGAACGTGGCCGGGGCCTTGTCGAAGGTGCTGTCGACGGTGTCGCCGTTTTCCAGGTGCAGCGCGAAGTGCAGGGTGACTTCGGTGTTCTGGCCGATACGGGTCTCAGTCATGGACGGCTTCCTCGGGCTTCTTGCTCTTGAACATATCCAGCGCCAGCATCACCGCGCCCACGGTAATGGCGCTGTCGGCCAGGTTGAAGGCCGGGAAATAGTGGCGGTTCTGCCAGTGCACCAGGATGAAGTCGACCACATGGCCCAACACCACGCGGTCGTACAGGTTGCCCAATGCACCGCCCAGCACCAGGGCCAGGGCCACGGCCAGCCAGGTCTCGTTGCGCCCCAGGCGCTTGAGCCAGACCACCAGCACGGCGCTGACCACCACGGCGATCACGGCGAACAGCCAGCGCTGCCAGCCGGAACTGTCGGCCAGGAAGCTGAAGGCCGCACCGGTGTTGTAGGCCAGGGTCCAGCTGAAGTAGTCGGGGATGACCACGATCTGCTGGTACAGGCTCAGCGCGCCCTCGAAGTAGACCTTGGTGGCCTGGTCGAGGACCAGCACCACCAGGCTCAGCCAGAGCCAGGCAAGGCGCCCGAAGCGCCCTGCGGACGCATTAGGCATAGTGGCGCACCTCACCGGAGCCGCTCAGGTTGTCGACGCAACGGCCACAGATTTCCGGGTGCTCCGGGTGGCTGCCGACGTCGGCGCGGAAGTGCCAGCAACGGCCGCACTTGGCATGGCCAGACTTGACCACCTTCAGCTTGAGCCCGTCGACCTCGGTTGTCACGGCATCGGCCGGCGCCTGGACGAATGGCACCACGCTGGCCGCGGAGGTGATCAGCACGAAGCGCAGCTCGTCACCGAGCTTGTTCAGGTCGGCGGTCAGGCCTTCCTCGGCGAACAGGGTGACCTCAGCCTGCAGGTTGCCGCCGATGACCTTGGCGGTCCGCTGGTTTTCCAGCTCCTTGTTGACCGCGGCCTTGACCGCCATCACGCGGTCCCAGTAGGCGCGGTCCAGCTCGGCGTCGGCCGGCAGTTCGCTCAGGCCCTGGTACCAGGTATTGAGCATCACCGACTCGTTGCGCTCGCCCGGCAGGTACTGCCAGATCTCGTCGGCGGTGAACGCCAGGATCGGCGCGATCCAGCGCACCAGGGCCTCGCTGATGTGATACAGCGCGGTCTGGCAGGAACGTCGGGCGACACTGTTGGCGCCGGTGGTGTACTGGCGGTCCTTGATGATGTCGAGGTAGAAGCCGCCCAGCTCCTGCACGCAGAAGTTGTGCACCTTGGAATAGACGTTCCAGAACCGGTACTCGCCGTAGTGCTCTTCCAGCTCGCGTTGCAGCAGCAGGGCACGGTCGACCGCCCAGCGGTCCAGGGCCAGCATGTCTTCGGCCGGCAGCAGGTCGCGCGCCGGGTCGAAGCCGGACAGGTTGGACAGCAGGAAGCGCGCGGTATTGCGGATACGCCGGTAGGCGTCGGCGCTGCGCTGCAGGATCTGCTCGGAAACGGCCATCTCGCCGGAGTAGTCGGTGGCCGAGACCCAAAGGCGCAGGATATCGGCCCCCAGGGTGTCGTTGACCTTCTGCGGCTCGATGGTGTTGCCCAGCGACTTGGACATCTTGCGGCCGTTCTCGTCCACGGTGAAGCCGTGGGTCAGCAGCTCGCGGTACGGCGCGTGGCCGTCGATGGCGCAACCGGTCAGCAACGAGGAGTGGAACCAGCCGCGGTGCTGGTCGGAGCCTTCCAGGTACAGGTCGGCGCGCGGGCCAGTGGCGTGGCCGATGTCGTGGGAGCCACGCAGCACGTGCCAGTGGGTGGTGCCGGAGTCGAACCACACGTCCAGGGTGTCGCTGATCTTGTCGTACTGGCCGGCCTCGTCACCGAGCAGTTCAGCGGCGTCGAGCTTGAACCAGGCCTCGATGCCTTCTTTTTCGACGCGCTTGGCCACTTCTTCCATCAGCTCGACGGTGCGCGGGTGCAGCTCGCCGGTTTGCTTGTCGAGGAAGAATGGGATCGGCACGCCCCAGTTGCGCTGACGCGAGATGCACCAGTCCGGGCGGTTGGCGATCATCGAGTGCAGGCGCGCCTGGCCCCAGGCCGGGACGAACCGGGTGTCCTCGATGGCCTTCAGGGCGCGCTCGCGCAGCGGCTCGCCGGTGGAAGGCTGCTTGTCCATGCCGACGAACCACTGCGCGGTGGCGCGGTAGATCAGCGGGGTCTTGTGGCGCCAGCAGTGCATGTAGCTGTGGCTGATGGTCTCGGTGTGCATCAGCGCACCGACTTCGCTGAGCTTGTCGACGATCGCCGGGTTGGCTTTCCAGATGAACTGGCCGCCGAAGAACGGCAGCGACTCGACGTACACGCCGTTGCTCTGCACCGGGGTGAGGATGTCGTCGTTGACCATGCCGTAGCGCTTGCAGGTGACGAAGTCGTCTTCACCGTAGGCTGGCGAGGAGTGCACCACGCCGGTACCGGCGCCCAGCTCGACGTAGTCGGCCAGGTACACCGGCGACAGGCGGTCGTAGAACGGGTGGCGGAAGTTGATCAGCTCCAGTGCCGAACCCGCTGCGGTGGCGATGATCGAGCCTTCGAGGTCGTAGCGCTTCAGGCACGCCTCGACCAGCTCTTCGGCCAGCACCAGCAGACGCTCGCCGGTGTCGACCAGCGCGTACTTGAACTCCGGGTGGATGTTCAGCGCCTGGTTGGCCGGGATGGTCCACGGGGTGGTGGTCCAGATCACGATGGCGGCGGGCTTGCCCAGCTCGGCCAGGCCGAAGGCGGCGGCCAGCTTGGCCTCGTCGGCGACCGGGAAGGCCACGTCGATGGTCTGGGATTTCTTGTCGGCGTACTCGACCTCGGCCTCGGCCAGGGCAGAGCCGCAATCGAAGCACCAGTTCACAGGCTTGAGGCCCTTGAACACGAAGCCTTGCTTGACCATCTCGGCCAGGGCGCGGATCTCGCCGGCCTCGTTGGCGAAGTTCATGGTCTTGTAGGGGTTGTCCCAGTCACCCAGCACGCCCAGGCGGATGAACTCGGTCTTCTGCCCTTCGATTTGTTCGGCGGCGTACTCGCGGCACAGCTCGCGGGTGCGGTCGGCGCTCAGGTGCTTGCCATGGGTGACCTCGACCTTGTGCTCGATCGGCAGGCCGTGGCAGTCCCAGCCCGGCACGTACGGGGCATCGAAGCCCGACAGGGTCTTGGAGCGGACGATCATGTCCTTGAGAATCTTGTTCAGCGCATGACCGATATGAATCTTGCCGTTGGCGTAGGGCGGGCCGTCGTGTAGGACGAACTTCGGACGATCCTTGCCAATCTCGCGCAGCTTCTGGTACAGGCCAATGCTGTCCCAGCGCTGCAGGATCTGCGGTTCGCGCTGAGGCAGGCCGGCCTTCATGGGGAAGGCGGTGTCCGGAAGGTTAAGCGTGGCTTTGTAGTCGGTCATTTCAGGCTCTTCGTTAGCGGTTGAGCGTGCCAGTGGGCACGTGCGGCGGCGATGTCCGCGTCGATCGCCGACTTCAGCGCCTCCAGGGAGGCGAAACGCTGCTCTTCACGCAGCTTGTGGTGGAATTCCACCGTCAGGCGCCGGCCATAGAGGTCGCCGGCGTAATCCAGGAGATGGATCTCCAGGTGGGGACGGCCATCACCGCTGACGGTGGGTCGTACCCCGATGTTGCCGACACCCGGCCAATGCTTGCCGTCGATCTCGATGCTGGCCAGGTAGACCCCGGACAGCGGCACGCGACGGCGCTTGAGCTGGATGTTGGCGGTAGGTGTGCCGAGCTGGCGGGCCAGCTTCTGGCCGTGCAATACACGGCCAGTGATGCGGTATGGCCGGCCCAGCAGGTGCTCGGCGAGCTGGAAGTCGCCTGCGGCCAAGGCCTTGCGCACTTCGGTGCTGCTGACCCGCAGGCCGTCCTGCAACACGGTGTTGGCCGCCTCGACCGAGAAGCCATGCTGCTTGCCGGCCTCGACCAGGAAGGCGAAGTCGCCGGCGCGGTCGCAACCGAAGCGGAAGTCATCGCCCACTTCGAGGTGGCGCACGCCCAGGCCCTCGACCAGCACGGCCTTGACGAACTGCTCGGCGCTGAGCTGGCTCAGGCGCTGGTTGAACGACAGGCACAGCACCCGGTCGATGCCTTCGGCGGCCAGCAGCTCGACCTTGTCGCGCAAGCGCGCCAGGCGGGCCGGCGCGCTGTCCGGGGCGAAGTATTCGCGGGGCTGTGGCTCGAAGATCACCACGCAGGTCGGCAGGCCGAGTGCCTGGCCACGTTCGCGCAGGCGCGCGAGAATCGCCTGGTGGCCGCGGTGGACCCCGTCGAAGTTGCCAATGGTGGCGACACAGCCCCGATGCCCGGGGCGCAGGTTGTGAAGACCTCGAACCAGCTGCATAACGCGCTTCTTGCTCATAAAGTGGCCGATTATAACCACACCCGGGCGCTGGCGACAGGCAGCAGCGCCCCCGGTGGGCATGGAATGCGAAAAACCGACGCCTGACCCTGCTGGCGCCTCAATGCAACGCCTTGCGGGCGAAATGCCGCGGACGGAAACCACACAGGAACAGGCAACCGAAATAGGTCACCACGCCCGCCGCGATCAGGCCACCCAGGCGCACGAAACGCGCGAGCATGTCGCCCTGCTCCCAGGCCGGCAGGTAATGCATGCCCAGCAGCAACACCGCCGACATCAAGGCCACCGCCAGCACCAGCTTGAGCAGGAACATCGTCCACCCCGGCTGAGGCTGGAACAGTTGCTGGCTGCGCAGCTTCCAGTACAGCAGGCCGGCGTTCAGGCAAGCCCCCAGGCTGATGGCCAGGGCCAGCCCGGCGTGGGCCAGCGGGCCGATCAGCGCCAGGTTGAGCAGTTGCGTGCAGACCAGGGTGAAGACCGCGATCTTCACCGGCGTGCGGATATTCTGCTGCGCATAGAAGCCAGGTGCCAGTACCTTGACCAGGATGATCGCCAGCAGGCCCACCGAATAGGCGATCAGCGCACGCTGGGTCATGGCCGCGTCGAAGGCGGTGAACTTGCCGTACTGGAACAGCGCCACGGTCAGCGGCTCGGCGAGGATCGCCAGGGCCAGGGTACACGGCAGCACCAGCAGGAAGCACAGGCGCAGGCCCCAGTCGAGGATCCGCGAGTACTCCTCGCGGTCCTTGTTGGCGTAGGTCTTGGCCAGGGTCGGCAGCAGGATGGTGCCCAGGGCCACGCCGAGCACGCCCGACGGTAGCTCCATCAGGCGGTCGGCGTAGTACATCCACGACACCGAGCCGGCCACCAGGAACGAGGCGAAGATGGTGTTGATGATCAGCGAGATCTGGCTTACCGATACCCCGAGGATCGCCGGCAGCATCTGCTTGAGCACGCGCCATACGCCGGTGTCGCGCAGGTTCAGGCGCGGCAGCACGAGCATGCCGATCTTCTTCAGCGCCGGCAGCTGGTACAACAGCTGCGCCAGGCCACCGGCCAGCACGCCCCAGCCCAGGGCCATGATCGGTGGGTCGAAGTACGGGGTCAGCAGCACGGCGAAGGCGATCATCGCCACGTTGAGCAGGGTCGGCGTGAAGGCCGGCACACTGAAGCGGTTCCAGGTGTTGAGGATGGCCCCCACCAGCGACGACAGCGAGATCAGCAATATATAAGGAAAGGTCACCCGCAGCAGGCTGGTGGTCAGCTGGTACTTTTCGGCGCTGTCGACAAAACCTGGCGCGGTGGCCCACACCACCCAGGGCGCGGCGAGGATGCCGACCACGGTGACCAGCGCCAGGACCAGGGTCAGCAGGCCACTGATATAGGCGATGAAAGTGCGGGTGGCCTCCTCGCCCTGCTGGGTCTTGTATTCGGCCAGGATCGGCACGAAGGCCTGGGAGAATGCCCCTTCGGCGAAAATCCGGCGCAGCAGGTTGGGCAGCTTGAAGGCGATGAAGAAGGCGTCGGTGGCGATACCGGCGCCAAAGACCCGCGCCAGGATGGTGTCGCGGACGAAGCCGAGCACCCGGGAGATCATGGTGATGGAGCTGACTGCGGCCAGGGATTTGAGCAGATTCATCGAAAAGTTTCACGCCAGGGGCAGAGGACGCTGCAGAGAGCGTTCGAATGTGCGATACTCCCGCGCCTTCGCAGGGGGAGCCAAAATTCCCGAGTTTACAGGTCGTGCGGCAGAAGGGAATATTTCCCGCTCATCGACCCACCGCTCGGCGGAACCCTGCAGGTGGCCTTGACATCCGTTCGACTCGTCGGCATGATTCGCGGCCTATTTTGTTTGCTATTTACCTAAAGTCTTTCGAGGAGCTCGACGGTGGCCAACACACCTTCCGCCAAGAAACGTGCAAAACAGGCTGAGAAGCGTCGCAGCCACAACGCCAGCCTGCGTTCCATGGTCCGCACCTACATCAAGAATGTAGTTAAAGCCATCGACGCAAAAGACGCCGAAAAAGCGCAAGCTGCTTATGTTCTGGCTGTACCAGTAATCGACCGTATGGCCGACAAAGGTATCATCCACAAGAACAAGGCTGCTCGCCACAAAGGCCGTCTGAATGGCCACATCAAGGCACTGAAAGAAGCTGCAGCTGCCTAAGCGACGTTCTTGTCGAAAAAACCGACCCTAGGGTCGGTTTTTTTATGCCTGTGATTTGCCGGGCCACGCTGGCAGATCACTTATCCTGCGGGAACAATTGTCTTTGTAGGAGCGGCCTTGTGTCGCGAAAGGGCCGCAAAGCGGCCCCAGCGTTACCACATGGAGCTGGGGCTGCTGCGCAGC